>JAGAYQ010000259.1 GCA_017940445.1 Pyramidobacter sp.
CTGCGTACCGCATGGTGCAGGAGCTGACCGTCCTCAAAGGCCAGCCGTTCTGGTTCATCACTGACCTGAGCGTTCCCGACGGATTGTGGAACGGCGTGAACGCGCTTCCCATTGTGATGACTCTGATCAACTTTGCGACCGCGGCGACGGCGCCGAACATGCGCGGCAAGGAACGCGTGCAGGCAATCGTGCTGGCGCTGCTGTTTTTGTGGCTGCTGTATGACGCGCCTTCAGCGCTGCTGGTGTACTGGACGTGCAACAACCTGAACTATCTGGCGCAGAATTTTGTGTTTCGGGATAAAAAGAGCGTTAAAGAAACGTCGCGCTCTTTCCATCTTTTTTCAGACCGAGAGATGGTGCTGGGACAAAACGGACGGCGTATTCTGAACGGTGTTTTCTTTATTCTTTTGACGCTGACAGTTGCGTTTTTCGTGCTTGAATTCAGAGAGACGTTTGAAGCTTTATTTGCCAAGCCAAGTACAAAAACAGCAGCGAAACGACTTTATCGGATCGCAATTATTACGGGCGTTTTCCCGATGTTATTCTCGATGAGAAAACTTCTTGAAAATAGATTCACACTGTCCGAAGCGGTTTTCAAGGGAATATGTTTAGTTGGGGGACTTGGGGGATTGGCGCTGTATGTACGGTACCAGCTAATTCCGCTTGATGTCGTAAATATCAACAGCGGCGTCTTTATGCTTTTTCTCTGGGGGATTGCGGCATACAGTCTTTTCTGTGTTTTTACCAGCACGCCTTTTTCATCCGTGAGAAGGTTCCTTTGGACGTCCTTCGACGGGTGTCAGCAGGCGATTTTTATGAGCAGCGCTCTTTTCACGGTGCTTTTGGTATTTGTGTTCTGCGAATCAGCGCTGTATTATTCTGATCCTGCATTTTTTCATGTATCATTGGGGCGTATGCTTGTTAGTCTTGTGCCGTATGCTCTGGGAACGGCGGCGGTGTTGTTTATCATCTGGCGTCTTCTTCCCAGGGGCGGAAAATGGCTGTTATCGGCAGCCGTGCTGTTGTTTGCGGTTTTCTTTTTTTTGAATGCATTTGTCTTTCCTGGGAACTATGGTGCGCTTGATGGCAATATTCTCAGTAAGCCGGAATCGCTTTATGGAAGCAGCAATATCTGTAAAGATATTGGCGTTGTACTGCTCAGCTGTATCCTGGTCTGGTGCATTTTTCGGCTCCGTCTGTGCAGGCTTGTTGCAAAAGCGCTGGAGACAGCGTGCGTGTGCATCCTTCTCTTTGCCGGGTTCGTGATTGTATCAACGAAAACTGCAGAGACGCCCGTCTCCGTTGAAGAGCAAAGCCCGCTTCCTCCGTATCATGATCGGCTTTGGGGGTTTAGCAGGGATGGTAAAAACGTTGTTGTTTTCTTTTGGGATATGTTTACTGGCGGACATATGCAGGAGATCCTTTCCAGAAATCCCGGGCTGAAAAAACAGCTCTCTGGCTTCGTCTGGTATCCTGATACGACGGCAGTCGGGGAAAACACCTTCATTTCGTCGCCGTCGCTGTTGGGCGGTTCAAAATATACGCCTGCGAGACTGAATAAAGATGAGAAAACGTCCAACATAGAGAAAATGTATCAGGCATATTCGACCTTGCCCAATGCCTTCACAAAGGCTGGCTATGATGTCGTTATTGCCGGAATGCCCTATGCGGATCCCGTGCTGCTGCAAAAACGCCTGAGCAATAACAATGTGTTGATTTTAAAAGAAGCTGCCTGGGGAAGCGATTATGTCCGTTACTGGCGTAATCAGTACAGGCCGAAGCAGGCATTGGAAAACGGTAATCTTTCCAAGTTTGCTTTTTTCGTTTCCCTTTTCAAGGTAGCACCTTCCAGTCTTAGGGCCGGACTTTACGACGACGGGACGTGGCAAGGCGCTTTTGAAGAAGTTGCTAAAATGGCGGCGACAGGGGAGTTGGGAAATCTTGCGCCGATGCAGCTGATGCCTCAGTTCACAAATGCCAATGCTCAAGGCGATACGTTCAAAGTCATTTACAGCATGCTTTCTCATTATTCATGGCACCTGCCCGAGGATGCGCTGATCCCTGTGCGCGATCCATATCCGCAGACAGCAGGACAGCTTGTGATCGTGGATGGCATGATCCCCGAGCATTTTTACTCAGAACAGCATATGGTCCGCTTCCTTGCGCAATTTTGCGAGAAACTCAAACGCGAGCACATTTATGACAACACACGCATTATCGTAGTCTCAGATCATGATGAGGCAGACAGCAACATGCTCAATTTAGCGCTTGGGGGCAACTGGAGTGGATATGTTCGTTGGGATCAAAGTAACTGCAAATATCCTGGACGAGTCCATGCGCTTATGCTGTTTAAAGACTTTTCAGCCGACGGTGATATAAGAATCGATCCAGCTCTTGTCAGCACAGAAGACACTCCGGCCCTTGCCTGTATGGATCTGTTTAAAATAGATGACATCCCATCCCGTAAGGAACTGGAAGCTATCCAAAACGATCCCGGCCGGATCAGAGAACATTTCATTGGTGAATGGGAAATTCACAAACATCCCAATAACAGGTTTGTTTACTCATCCGCCAGCGTGACTGGCTCGATCTTTAAACGTGAAAACTGGCGTATGCCTAATATCCCCGAAAAGGCAACGCCAGAAAAAAAATAATTATGCCCTTAGAGGAGTTGTATTTTTTATTCGGGTACAGCACAACAAGCCCTTCTGTGGGGAAGAAATCAACAGGAGGGCTTGTTATATGAAAGACTCTGTTCATAGCGATATTTTATTGTAAAAACACACGAAAGGAAGTGCTATATAGAAAAGTGGTGTCGTGAACATCCCTGTTAAGGGTTGCCTCATGACAGGCGGTGTCCAGTTTGTTGACTTAGGCCAAGAGGCCAGTTGCTGGAGGTCTGTGTATCTATGTCATCAGAAATAAAAATTTCTGTCATTATCCCAATCTATAATGTAGAAAAATATCTTGCCGAATGTCTTGATTCTGTTATTGCTCAGGACTTCGATCACTATGAGATCCTCTGCGTAGATGACGGCTCCACGGACAGTTCAGGTAAGATTCTGGATGAATATGCCAATCGTTGTCCTCAGGTTCATGCGTTTCACACCGTTAATCGCGGACTGGGCGCAGCCAGAAACTTCGGTTTAAAACGCTCGCGCGGCGAGTATGTGCTGTTTGTGGACAGCGATGATTATCTTCAAAAAAACATCCTTCGGTATCTGTACGAGCAAGCCAGTGCATTTGACTTGGACATTCTGCATTTTGACGGCGACATCATCTACGAAGATGCTGAATTAGAGCAGCGATTCGGCAAGCTCAAGGCTCGCTATGCGCTCAGCAGATCGCGGGAATACGGTGAAATTACGGACGGACAGAAATTGTACTGCAACATGAAGCAGAATGGCGATCACAGGGAAGTCTCATGGCTGCAGCTGCTTCGGCGCGATTTCTTAGAGGAGAACAACCTCTTGTTCCCTGAAGGGATTCTCAACGAAGACATTATATTTGATTTTGCCTGCCTGGGGCTTGCGAAGCGAGTGTCGCACCGCCGGAAAAATGTCTATGTATACCGGATCCGCAACAATTCGATCATAACTTCACCTATAAGCGAGAAGACGTTATACAGTAAACTGCGCTGTTATCTGGAGTACGCGCTCCTGGCCGCTAAACTGTCGCTGCGCGACGAAACGTCAAAACACGCTATGAGCATGCTTCGCGGCCTGGGCAGAGGGATTAAGTCAGCATATAAGGAATCGCACCTGAATATCGACGACTGTACTCAATACTTTACCCCTGCAAGTCGGGCCCTCTTCAAATATATTATCAATAATCCGCTGCAATCGATTTTGGCTCAGTTATTTTTACGTTGAACAATTTATTAAACAGATAATATGCCCACGCAGCAGCTGTATTTTTCGTCATGTCCCTAAACGTGTGCCAATCTGTTGCGGCACGAAGTGCATCAGTCCCGCGCTGTTTGGTTCAGGTGATAAATGACGATTGAGCTGGAACGGATGTGCCTCAATCTTATTTTTCGTAAAAGGGGCCGTCGTTATTGTCGGGCACATCCTGGCCGGCATAATCCGAATCGCTGCAATAAAAGAGCCAGCCTCATCCCGGTTTTTGGGATGAGGCTGGCTCTTTTTGTATGGTTTGCGCGAGACGTTCAGTGCAGTTTGCCCCAGTCGCGGCCGTGGGCAAGGTCAGATTCGCGGATGCGGGCCGGGGCGTATTCGGCGAAGGCGCGCACGGCGAACGGCGTGTAGTTGCGCTCGGAGATGAGGATGTGGAACTCGCGCGTGGCCAGCGGCGATCCGAGCCGGAAAAAAGAAAGGCGCGACGAGGCGGCGCGCACGAGCCGGTCGCAGACGAACGCTGCGCCCAGTCCGTTGTCGGCCATGGCGTAGGCGGTCACGAGCTGCGAAAGCGTCATCTTGATCTTCGGTCGGATGCCGGCTTCCTCGAGCATCCTCAGGCTGCGCTCGCGCAGGTTGTTGCCTTCGCCGAGGAGGATGAAGCTGCATTCGCCGAACAGTTCAAGCGGCGCGCGCGGGCAGTCTTGCCCCAGGTGCCGGCCGGCGAGGATGTCGGATGCAGTCAGCCGCGCGCCGTTCAGCTCGGCCGGCAGCGGCACATCGACGGGCACGGCAAGCAGCACATGGTCACAGAAGAGTGGCAGATGCTCAAACTCCGAAAGCGCTTTGGGATCGCAGCTGAACGTCAGATCCAGCTCGCAGCGGCGCAGCAGCTCGATCAGCCCCGGCGAACCGGCTTCGGTCAGATCGGTCTGCACATGCGGATAGAGCGCGGTGAACCCCGCCAGCACGTCGGCCAGAAGGTAGCTGTTAAGGTAGTGCGTGCCGCCGATGCGCAGATGGCCGGCGCGCAGGCCGCGCAGATCGTCGATCTGGCGCGCCAGGTCCTCCTCGGTGCCGCGGATGCGGCGGATGGCGGACACGTAGGCGCGTCCTGCCTCCGTCAGCTCCAGAGGATGGCGGCTGCGGTCGAACAGTTCGGCACCCAGCGCCGACTCCACGCGCCGAACGGCGATGGACAGCGCCGGCTGCGTCATGAACAGTTTCTCCGCCGCCTTGGAAAAGCTGCCTTCCTGATACACGCGCCAGATGTATTCCATGCCCTGTTCCATGTGCTCGCCTCCCTATATTATTATTTTATGCCCTCATAAAATCGATTAAATTGATTTTATACCTTTGCGGTGCTACTGTAAAGCCACAGACACTGCAATTATCAAAGGAGGGGGCAGCCATGGAAATCAATGCGTTGATGATGGACATGAGCGACAACGTCGTAACCTGCGTAAAGGAAGTTCCGGCCGGGGAGAGCGTGGTCTGGCGCGAGGGGGACCAGATCAAGAGCATCCGTGCCGAAGAGACGATCCCGTACTGTCACAAGATCGCGCTGCGCGATCTCGGCGAGGGCGACAGCGTTATCAAGTACGGCGAGCTGATCGGCAAGACGAACTGCGCGATCGCCGCCGGTCATCTGGTCAATCATGAGAACATCCACAGCGTGCCGCGCGACTATGACAGCGAGCTGGTCCCCGAGACGGGAGATGAGGCTCCGCTTCCCGAAGTGGTCAAAACGGGCGAGGGGCTCAAGTTCTGGGGCTACCGCCGCGCCGAAGGCCGTCCGGGCATCCGCAACCATGTGCTGATTTTGCCCACCTGCGCCTGCGGCAGCGAGAGCAGCCGCATCGTCGCGTCTCAGGTGCGCGGCGCCGTGAACATCGTCTTCAACACGGGCTGCTCCGACGTGGCCGCCAACACCGACATGAGCCAGAAGATCCTCACCGGCTTTGCCTGCAATCCCAACGTCTGGGGCGTGGTCATCATCGGCCTTGGCTGCGAGACCGTCGGTCACGACAAGCTGCGCGACAAGATCAAAAAGATGACGAGCAAGCCCGTCGTCAGCTTCGGCATCCAGGAAGAGGGCGGCACGCTGAAGACGATCGAGAAGGCCGTCCGCGCCGCGCGCGAGATGGCTGCCGAGGCCGGACTGCAGCAGAAAGAGCTGTTCGACATCTCTGAGCTGTTCATGGGCATCGAGTGCGGCGGAAGCGACGCTACCTCCGGCATTGCCTCCAATCCCGCTGTGGGCGAGCTGAGCGATCTGCTCGTCGATCTAGGCGCGACGACGATGATGAGCGAGTCGATCGAATGGATCGGCGGCGAGCACGTCGTTGCCAACCGCGCCGCAACACCTAAGGTCCACAACGAGATCATCGAGGTGTGCCGCGCCTACGAGGAGCACCTCAAGGCCGCCGGTCAGGACTGCCGCGCCGGTCAGCCCACGCCGGGCAACAAGGCGGGCGGGCTTTCCACGCTTGACGAAAAGAGCCTGGGCTGCATCCGCAAGGGCGGCACGCGCCCGGTCGTCGAAGTCCTTGAGCAGGCGGCGCGTCCGACGAAGCACGGCGCGCTGGTGATGGACACCGCAGGCTACGACATCTCGTCAGTGACGAGCATGGCCGCCGGCGGCTGCCAGGTGATCGTCTTCACCACCGGACGCGGCACGCCGACGGGCAACGCCATCGTCCCCGTGCTCAAGGTCACGGCCAACGAGCGCACATACCGCTGCATGGAGGACAACATGGACGTCGACCTGTCGCCCATCGTCCGCGGCGAAAAGACGTATCAGGAGATGGGCGCCGAGCTGCTCAAGGTGATCCACGAGACCGCCAACGGCCGCCTCACCAAGGCCGAAGCCTACGGCTTCTCCGACATCGCCGTCGATCACGTGTGCCGCTTCGTGTAGTGATCGCGTAAATTCTAAGGCAAGTTCTCTAAAAGCAAATTCAAAGCCGACACGAAGACACAAAGACACGAAGGAAAATCTGAGCGCCGCTTCGCGGCGGAGCGAAACGCCTGATTTGCAGGGGCTTCGTGTTGAGGCTTTGAATTAAAAAACTACGATTTATACATATCAAGGAGGATGCAGTTATGTTTCTGTTGAAGAAATGGCAGTCGCTTTCGCTGTTCACGCGCATCATGGTCGGCTTCGTCCTCGGCATCATTGCCGGATTCGTCATGAAGGGCGACGCCGCGATGTTTGCCTTTTTGGGCACCATCCTTACCCGTCTGCTGACGATGGTCGTCGCGCCCCTCGTCCTTGGCCTGCTGATCTGCGCTGCGGCCGACGTGAAGGACTTCAAGACCCTCGGCAAGATCGGCGGCAAGACGCTGTTCCTGTTCCTGGCGGGCACCGCCGTGGCTGTGGCCATCGGCCTCTTCTTCTCGCTGACGATGAAGATCGGCGCCGGCTTCGTGATGAAGAGCACCGCGGCCTACAACGCCAAGGAGATCCCCAGCGTTGTCAAGACGCTGATGAACATCATCCCCACCAACCCCTTCAACGCGCTCAGCACGCAGAACCTGCTCCAGATCATCTTCTTCGCGCTGCTGCTCGGCTTTGCGCTGATCAAGCTGGGCGACAAGGGCGCGCCCGTGCTCAACTTCTTCCGCGCCTGGACCGAAGCCTGGAAGACCATCACCAACATCGTGCTTGAGTTCACGCCCTACGGCGTCTTCGGCCTGATGGCCAACATCGTCGGCAAGTACGGCCTCGACGTGCTCATGCCCTACGTCAAGACCATCGCCGCCTGCTACATCACCTGCATCCTGTTCACCATCTTCGTGCAGGGCGGCCTGATGGTGGGACTGTACGGACGCATCAGCCCGATGAAGTTCTTCAGCACCATGAAGGAAGCCATGCTCTTCGTCTTCGCCACCTGCTCGTCGGTCGCCACCATCCCGCTCAACCTCAAGTGCACCAAGAGATTGGGCGTCAGCGATAAGATCGCCGACTTCGTCGTCCCCTTCGGCGCCGTCATGAACATGAACGGCACCGCCATCTATGAGGCCGTCGCCGTCGTCTTCGCCTCGCAGGTGTTCGGCATCAACCTCAGCGTCACCCAGCTGGTTATGGTCATGGTCACCGCTGTGCTCGCCTCCGTCGGCACCGCCGGCATCCCCGGAAGCGGCCTCGTCATGCTGACGATCGTGCTCAACGCCGTCAACCTGCCGCTTGAGACCATCGCCCTGCTGGCCGGCATCGACCGCATCCTCAACATGGCCCGCGTCATCCCCAACATCGTCGGTGACGCCGCCGTGGCCGTCATGGTCGCCAAGAGCGAAGGCGAGCTGCATCCTGAGCTCGTCCCCGCAGAAGCTGAAGATTAATACAGATCAATACCAGGACCGCCGCTGTTTACGAGCTGAGCCCGTGAACAGCGGCGGTCCTGTTTTGCGAAACGTGGTTAAAAATATTCTTCCATCCGGGCGAAGCGCCAGCCTTGCTTTTTCATCTGCGGGATGACGCGCGCGAGGCCGGCAAACGTAGCCTTTTTCGGCTGGTTCATGTGATAGATGACGATCGAGCCGGGGCGGATGCGCACAGCCGCCGCTGCGATCCTCGCCGCGGAAAAAGTGGCGCCGCCGTCGCCGAGCACGTCGAAGCCGGCGATTTTGTAGCCCAGAGCGGAGGCGATCTTCACCGCTACGTCATCATAAAACGCTGTTCCGCTGCGGAAAAAGCGCGGATGTTTGCCCGTAAGCGAGAAGATCTTCGCGTCGCAGCCCATGATCTCGTCATAAACGCCGCGCGGCGAATCGGTGCCGCGAATGCCGTACACGCGGCGCCCCGTGACGCTCAGGGGACGATGCGACGTGCCGTGATTCTGGATGGAAAAGAGCGGGTCTTTGGCGAGGCCGGCAAACAGCGCGGGATGGGCATCGATCCAGCGGCTGTTGATGAACAGCGTGGCGGGAACTTTTTCCCTGCGCAGCAGAGCGATGAGGCGCGAGTCGGCTCCGGAACCTCCTGCGCCGCCGCAGGCGTCGAACGTGAAAAAGACGACCTTCTCGCCGACAGGGGCGCGGGTGATCACGCCGGCAACGCGTTCGCCCCAGGATGTCGGCGCGGCGCTGCGGTACTGCGCCTGGATCTTCTCAGCCGAGGGCGCGCCCAGAGCTGCGGTGCAGAGCATGAGGAGAACTGCCGGAACTGAGTACGTGATTTTCATGGGACGCCCGCCTTTCGCAAAAGATGGTTTCATTATAGAACTGCACAAGCGAAAAGGCTATCATTTTGACGCGGCGGCGGTATAATGTCGAAAAAGATCATTTTCAGGAAGGTGTTCGTCATGGATTTTGAAAAACTCGCTCCAGCTTCTCCCGAAGCCGTTGAACTTCGCCGCGATCTGCACCGTCATCCCGAACTGAGCGGCAAAGAAGACCGCACTGCCGGCCTTGTCGCCGCGTGGCTGGAAGGTCATGGTCTGAAGGTGTTCCGCGCGCCGGGAACAGGGCGCAGCCTGATCGGCGTGCTCGACACCGGACGCCCGGGCAGGACGATGGCCCTGCGTGCCGACATGGACGCGCTGCCGATCGAGGAAAACGCCTGCAATCTGAAGGGCAAAAAGCTGCTCGTTTCGGAAAACGCAGGCGCGGCACACATGTGCGGGCACGATTTCCACACCGCGGGAATGCTGGAAGCTGCCGCTCGTCTGACCGCTGACAAGGCGCATCTGAACGGACGCGTGATCTTCTGCTTTGAGTCAGGCGAAGAAATGGGCATGGGCGACGACGTGCGCGTCCTGCTGGCCGAACAGGGCGGAGCCGACGCCGTCTTTGGCATCCATGTGCAGGCCGATTATCCCGTCGGCACCGCCGTGATCCTCGACGGCTCGTGCACGGCCGGCTGCGAGACGTTCCGCATCGACGTGACGGGCAAAAGCGCCCACGGAGCGACGCCGCATCTGGGGCTCGATCCGCTCAACTGCGCCGCGCAGATCCTCGTCGCTTCCAG
>JAGAYQ010000260.1 GCA_017940445.1 Pyramidobacter sp.
CCCTGACCGCGGCAGCGGCTCGAAGCGGTCGAAGTTCGAGCGACCGGCATTCACGATGGGCGAACATGGGCCGGTTGTGGATCACTCACGCAACACGCACACTGACGGATAAAAACACACAGGAGGTTTTATTGAACATGCCGTATCATTATGATTCACGAAATTACGACCCGAGCGCGACATATAAGCCGGAACTGCTGCCGCCGGGCGATTATCTGTGCCGCATCCGCAACGCCGATTACATGACGGCGCAGTCAGGCTGCGAGATGATCCGGGTGGAATTCGACGTGTCGGGGCATCAGGCACGCGTGTATTATTATCTGCCGCTGCGCGAAGCGACGTTCGAGGAACATCAGCAGACCGACCAGCGTCTCGGTGAACTGTTTGCCGCCTGCGGCATCGATCCCGCCAAGGTTGAACCGATGAATCTGGAAAACTGGATCGGCAAAACCTGCGGCGTGCATGTGAAGCAGACGACGTACAACGGCGAAAAACGCAATGCCTTTCATTATTTTATCGAACGCAGTGCGGCCCGCGCCATGTTTGCACAAAAGCCGGCCGGCAAGCAGCAGGAGCTGTTTTCTCAGCAGCAAACACAATCCCAGCCGCGAAGCTATCGAAGCGCAGCACCGCGGACCAACGGCCCCGGCGACGCGCCGGGATTTGACCGCTATGGCGAAGCGTATCCGCCGCAGCCGATTGACATCAGCGACATGGAACCGTCGGCAGCGGCTCCGGCAGAGGAAGCGGACATCCCGTTTTAAGACGGCGGCTGAAAGGTGGTGAGCGCCGTGAGCGAGAAAGAGCGCATCGAGGTCGTCGATCACAAATACACGTTTTCGATGATCGCGGACGCTTTTACAAAGGATCTGCGGCTGACGGCCTTCGACCGCGCTGTGTATCTGGCGCTGAAGCTGTTCGCGGGACAGAAGAATACCTGCTGGCCCAGCGGCAAGACGATCAGCGATTATTCCGGCTGCGGAAGATCGACTGTGTTCAAGGCGCTGTCGCACCTGGAAGAACTCGGCTACATCAGCCGCACGCAGCGGGCCGGTGCCGGTGATTTCCAAAAGACGACGATCTATCAGCTGAACGATCCCGAATCTGTTTCTGATAAAAATGGTATGAGTCCGTCAGACGGACTCTCGGTGTCCGCCACACGGACGGCGGGTGTCCGCCAGACGGACGGCGGGTGTCCGCCAGACGGACAGGAACCATACACAAGAACCATACACAATGAACCAGATCTCCCCCTTGATCCCCCAGAGGGGGCCAATGACGGCGAAGCGGTGTTTCCCGAAGAAGCTGACCCTTCCGAGGGGGATCTGAGAGGGGCACCCGAAGAGCCGCCCGAAGAGGTGACGGCCGTGCTGTCGCTGATCTGCGCAGACTTCGCGCTTTCGGCTGAAAAGCAGGCGCGGCTGCTTGAGCTTACTATCCCGCGCTGGCTGCGCGACTACGGCGCGCCGGCGGTGCTGCTGGAAACACGCCGCGCTCTGAGCTGGAACGTGGAGCACGGCGGCCGCAAGAAAGACCCTGAACGCTACATTGGCAACTGGCTGCGGAGAGCCGCCGAAGGGAGAAAGATGACCGGATCGGGCGCGGAGGCGTCGGCAACGGTCGTCATCCCGCATGTGGAGCGGGCGTTTGAGGACTTCTGGCGCAACTGGCCGGGGCTGAAGCAGGGGCGTGAAGCGGCACGGCGCGAATGGTACGCCCGCTTTGAAAAACTGAATACGGCGGAACTGCGCAACCGCGCTTACGACTGTCTGGAAGAGCAGCTGAACGATCTTCAGGATCAGGTCGACGGCGGTCAGGAGGCGCGCTATTTAGGCACGCCGGCACACTTCATCCGCGACGCCGACTTTGGTGAACGCCATGTCGGAGCGGTCTGACGAGATCGAGGCGCTCGAAGCGCTGGCCGGGGCTGACCAATTTGCGGAAGACTGCACAATGGTCAGTCGCGACTGGACGCTCAAACTGCCGTCGGCTCCCGACGAGGAGCGCGCCGTGCTGGGCGCGATGCTGCTCAGCGATACTGAAGCCGCCCAAATAGCTGCGGCGCTGGAGCCGAAGGACTTTTTAGACGGGCAGCATTTCGCTCTGTTTCGCACGCTGTGCGAGCGGCTGAAAGACGGCCGGCCGATCGACGGCGTTTCGCTGACGACGCAGGGCGTGATCGACCAGAACACGTTCGCCGGCCTGGTCGACAAGGCGGTGGAAGCCGGCGCCACCGTCTCCGGAGCGTGGCAGCCGCACGCGCAGGCATTGCGGCAGGTGCGCACCCGGCGCGGCCTGATCTGGACGGCA
>JAGAYQ010000261.1 GCA_017940445.1 Pyramidobacter sp.
GAGCTCTACTTCGGAGCGTAGAAATCCCTAAAAACGAAAAAGCCGCACCGTCTGCGGGCGCTCCCTTTTCGGGAACGTCTGCGGACGGCGCGGCTTTTTGCTGACAATGAGACGGCTCTTTTGCAGTTTTTAAAAAAACTCACGACGCAGGGAATGAAGGGATTCTTTTCCACAATAAAAATTTGTGTAGCGAAGCAAAAACAATAGTAATAGAGAAAATCGACATAAATAAGCCCAGCGCTGCGGGCTGCAGGAAAATGCGCAGAAAACGGGGGTGCTGTCGGCTTGAGACCGTGATTTTTCGCTGTTTTTTTCGTGCTGAGAGGAAAAGAAAGAATTGGAGTGAAATACATATAAAAGGATATTTCCCCGCTGAAAAATTCGTTATTATGGCAGGGAAAGACGATAAAATCTAAAGAGCGTGCTGGGAGAAGTCAATGCGACGCGGCTTTTGTGCTTAAAATCGCGAATTAGTCATGAATAACATTTATGATCGATAGAAAGCGATTATTGGACGAACGAACAAAGTGATGATAATGTTTGCTTTAGAAGTACGCGCATAAAGGGCTCCTTACGGAGCAAGGAAAATCGTTCGACTTTTATCAGGAGGAGAATGACACAATGAACAAGAAGGCACTTGCGGCATTGGTTCTTTCTGCGACGGTCCTGGCGGCCGGCGCGGCGAGCGCGAACACCATGTACTACAAGACCCGTCCCACGATCAGCGGCAAGGTCGTCGCCCACGGCGGCAGCCCCGCGGTCGCGAAGGCCGGCATGGAGATCCTGCTTCAGGGCGGCACCGCTTTTGACGCGGCGATGGCTATGGCTGCGGCTCAGAGCTACAGCGAAGTCATGATGTGCCACATCTTCGGCGGCGACCTTCAGCTGATCGGCTACGACGCCAAGGCGAAGAAGGTCTTCAGCTTCAACGGCACCGGCTGGGCGCCCAAGAAGTCGTCGATCGACTACCACATGGAGAAGACCAACGCTGAGATCCCGGTCAAGGGCATCTACTCGATGCACATGCCCGGCGAGTGGTCCGGCTGGATGACGTTCCTTGCCAAGTACGGCACGATGCCGCTTGACAAGCTGCTGGCCCCCGCTGAGAAGATGGCCCGTGAAGGCATCATCACCGATGACTTCCTTGCCAACATGATCAAGGGCGGCTCCGAGGGCATGAACGACGAGGCCAAGGCTGTGTTCTGGCCCAACGGCGAAGCTCTGAAGGCCGGCGATGTGTACAAGAACGTGGCCTATGCCGATCTGCTCAAGACCATGGGCGAAGTGGCTGCCAAGGGCGCCGAGGGCAAGACGCTTGCCGACGGCTACAAGGCTGCTGAGGACTACTTCTATCGCGGACCGCTTGCCGAAGAGATCGTCAAGTGGAACAACGAGAACGGCGGCGACTTCTCGATCGAGGACTTCAACGAGTTCCACGCTGAGGAGACCACGCCCATCACCACCAACTACCGCGGCATCGACGTGTACTGCACGCCTCCCAACAGCCAGGGCACCGTTCTCATCGAGACGCTCAACACGCTTGAGAACTTCGACCTCAAGTCGATGGGCCTGAACAGCGCCAAGTACATCAACGTCATCACTCAGGCGCTCCAGATCGCCATCAACCACCGCAACCGCTTCAGCGCCGATCCTCGCTTCTTCAAGTATCCCGAGGGCCTGCTGACCAAGGAGTTCGGCAAGGACATCGCGAAGAACCACATCTTCCCCGACAAGGCTGTCGAAGCCATCCCGCTCGGCGAGGAGAAGTACTTTGTCGATTACAACAAGAAGGGCCCCGACACGACGTTCATGTTCTGCGCTGACGAAGCCGGCAACATCGTGGCCGTTACCCACTCGATCAACCACTTCTTCGGCTCCGGCATGATGTTCAAGGGCATCATGATGAACGACCGCCGCATCCAGTACAGCCTTGACGCCGATCTGCCCAACTCGCTGTATCCGCATAAGCGCACCGTCCAGACGATCACTCCTTCGATCGCTCTGAAGAACGGCGAGGCTTACATGGCTTTCGGTACGCCCAACGCTGACCGTCAGGAGCAGACCAAGCTTCAGGGCTTCCTGAACATCGTTGAGTTCGGTCTTCGTCCTCAGGCTGCCGTCGAGACGCCCCGCGTGGCCACCGACGCCGCCGGCGACACCGCCAGCAACAACAAGCACCCCAAGCAGATCAGCTACATGGTCAACTACCTGACCCAGATCGACGAGAAGGTCATCAAGGAGCTCTCCGACATGGGCTATAAGATGGCTCCCACCCGCAACACCGGCTCGCTTGGCCTTGGCGTCAAGGAGAACGGCTTCTGGTCCGTCGGCGCTGACCCCACCCGCAACGCCTACACCTACGCGTGGTAAGTTTAAGCGCCTGAACAAAGGAGATTTTTGTAATGAAGAAGTTTATGCTTGCGCTTGCGGCGACGCTCGCTTTTGCCGCCTGCGCTTTTGCCGAGCAGCCTGCGCTGACCGCGCTTGGTTCGCCCGCTCTGCTGACGCCCTTTGGCCAGAGCCAGGACGCCAACGCTGTCAAGCTGATGACCAAGAAGCTGGCTGTCGATTATGATATGACCTGCTTTGCCGACAAGGTCGACTGGAGCAAGTACAAGTCGATGATCGTCGTGCTCGGCGGCAGCGGCAAGGGACTCGGCGCTGCTGGCCTCGACATCCCCACGGAGCTCGAGCGCTGCAAGGCGCTTGTGGCGACGGCCAAGGAGAAGGGCGTCAAGATCCTCGCCATGCACATCGGCGGTCAGGATCGCCGCGGCCCCAACTCCGAGCCGTTCCTCGGCTTCATGGGCGACGCTGACTTCGCGATCGTCCGCGCCGACGGCAACGCTGATGAGTACTTTACCAAGCTCTGCGCCGAGAAGAACGTGCCTCTGTACACGATCGAGAAGACCGGCGATCTTCGCAAGGTCATGCCGGAGCTCCTCAAGTAACGCATTTTGAAACGAATGATCATGCCTCGTTCTTCTTCGTGAGGAATGAGGCATGATATCTTTCAGGCGGCGCTTTTTGCGCTTTGCCGCTCCGAATGAATAACGAACCCTTGTCAGTGTTTTAGTTTTTGAGTGTGCAAGTAAAAGCGTTATTTCGGGAAGGTGAGCCGTTTCCGTTTCGCGAAGCGGGGGCAATTTGCGGATATGCTATAATGAGACCGCACTTTTCGTGCCGCTGAGGCCGAATTGGCGCGGCTTTCCCTGCAGGCCGCGGGCGCTTTCATCCTGAAAAACGCGCTGTCAAATCTCAATTTTTAAGGAGCGTGCTGTTTTATGTTTCCTCGCGATCTCAATCGCAAGTGGGATACCCTGCTTGCTGACACCAACGAGCGCCTTGCCGCTGCGGCGAAGATCTCCGGCGGCAGCAAGATCGTCAAGGCTGACGACGCCGTCGCCCTGCTCGAAGCGGTGATCCGCCCGTTCGACCGCGTCAATATCGAGGGCGACAACCAGAAGCAGGCCGATTTCCTGGCCCAGGCGCTGTGCGCCGTCGATCCCGCCAAGGTGCACGATCTGCACATGGTGCAGTCGGTGCTCACGCTTGATGAGCACATCGATGTGTTCGAAAAAGGCATCGCTAAAAAGCTCGATCTTTCCTATTCCGGTCCCCAGTCCGGCCGCATCGCCGAGCTGCTCAACGCCGGCAAGATCGACCTTGGCGCGATCCACACCTATCTTGAGCTGTACGGCCGCTACTTCCTCGACCTCACGCCCCGCGTGGCGCTGGTCGTTGCCGATGCGGCCGATAAGGACGGCAACCTTTACACCGGCTTCAGCACGGAGGACACGCCGACCATCGTCGAAGCCACCAAGTTCCGTCAGGGCATCGTCATCGTCCAGGTCAACCGCATCGTGGACAAGCTGCCCCGCGTCGACATCCCCGGCGACTTTGTCGATTTCGTCATCCAGTCGCCCAAGCCCTTCTACATCGAGCCTCTGTTCACGCGCGACCCCGCCAAGATCACTGACGCGCGCGTGCTTACGGCCATGATGACCATCAAGGGCATCTACGCCCCCTACGGCATCCAGAACCTCAACCACGGCGTCGGCTACGACACGGCGGCCATCGAGCTGCTGCTGCCCACCTACGGCGAGGAGCTGGGCCTGAAGGGCAAGATCTGCTCCAACTGGATCCTCAACCCCCATCCCACGCTGATCCCCGCCATCGAGACGGGCTGGGTCAAGTCGGTCCACAGCTTCGGCGGAGAGCTGGGCATGGACCGCTACGTGGCCGCGCGTCCCGATGTGTTCTTCATCGGACCTGACGGCTCGATGCGCTCCAACCGCTGCATGTCGCAGATCGCCGGTCACTACGCGATCGACGCCTTCATCGGCGCGACGCTCCAGATCGACCCCTACGGCAACAGCAGCACGGCCACGGCCACCAAGGTGGCCGGCTTCGGCGGCGCGCCCAACATGGGCTGCGACAGCCGCGGCCGCCGTCACAGCACGGCCTCGTGGCTGAAGGCCGGCGAAGAGGTCGGCAATCAGGCTGCCTGCATCGGTCCGCAGCTTCACCGCGGCCGCCGTCTGGTGGTCCAGATCCTCAACACGGTCGCCAAGATCAAGGACAAGAAGAACCCCGGCCAGTTCAAGACGATCCCCGCGTTCGTCGAAGAGCTTGACGCGGTGAAGCTGATGAAGAACGCCAATCTGCCCATCGAGCCCGTGATGATCTACGGCGACGACCTCACCCATATCGTCACCGAGCAGGGCGTGGCGTATCTGCACAAGTGCCGCGACATCGAGGAGCGCAAGGCCGCGATCCGTTCGGTCGCCGGCGACACGCCCGTGGGACGTCAGGGCAGCGAGGCGGAGAAGAACAAGATGCGCGAGCTGGGCATCGTCAAGACGCCCGCCGATCTGGGCATTGACGTTGCTACCGCCACGCGCGAGCGTCTGGCCGCTAAGAACATCATGGACCTCGTCGAGTGGTCCGGCGGTCTGTACGATCCGCCCGCGAAGTTCCTGCCGAAGAAAGACGCCTAGTTCTTTTTCGCACTGGTTCCGGTAACACTGCCGCGCTTTTTTCCGCCGCGGTTTTGCGCTAAGGCGCCGTCATATTTGACGGCACAGGTTTTATCCTTATTGGGAGGATTGAAAAAGACATGACCAATTCGTTAATCGTTCTGGGCGTGATGCTGGCGGTGCTCGTCGCGGGATCGTTCATTCGCAAGATCCCCGTCGCCGTTCTGCTGGTGATCGCCTCCATCGCGGGCGCGGTCGTCGGCGGCCTCACCGATCCGCTGCTGCATCGCGACTACTTCACGTCGCTGGCCAGCGTGTTTGTCGGCAACAGCGAGACCGTTCCGTCGCTGATGCGTCACTTCATGGAAGGCTCGATGCTCTTCCTCAACCTGATGCTCACCGTCGCCGCGGGCATGCTCTTCATGAGCATCCTCAAGGAAAACGGCGCGCTCAACCTGCTCACCCGTGAGATCGTTTCGGGCTTCTACAAGTCGCCCACGCTGCTGCTCATCCTCATCATGGTGCTCATCATGCTGCCGGCCATGCTCACCGGCTCGGCTCCCGCCTCCGTGCTCAGCACGGGCGTGCTGGTGCTGCCCATCCTGCTTGAGATCGGCGTGAGCAAGGACGACGCGGCCGCGATCATCGCGCTCGGCTCGCTGTTCGGCATGGTCGCTCCGCCCGTCAACGTGCCCGCCATGCTCATCGGCACCGGCGTGTACATGCCCTACGAGGGCTTTGCCATCCCGCTGCTGTTCCTCACGCTGCCCCTGGCGATCTTCTCCGTGCTCTACATCGGCCGCCGCTCCGTCAGCAAGGTCGATAAGGACGCCGTGCTCGCCAAGATCCCCGGCGATCCTGCGGTGAAGGGCTTCATCCCGCAGTTCCCGCTGGTCTTCCTGATCGGCTACATGATCATCAAGAGCTACTATCCCCAGATCGACCCCGGCACGCCGCTCGTGTTCTGCATGGGCATCATCGTGGCGCTGCTGTGCAGCAAGAAGAAGATCAACCTGTGGAAGGTCTCCGTGCAGTCGATGTCTGACTCCATCGAGGTCATGGCGCTGTTCGCCGCCGTCGGCATGATGATCCAGATCATGGGTCTTACCGGCGCCCGCGGCGCGACCGTCCTCGGCGCGCTCGGCCTCAAGGGCCCCCTGCTTTACCTGTCGATCGCGGTCGTCGCTCCGTTCGTCGGCGGTCTGCTGATGCCCTTCGGCTGCGCCGGCGTGCTCGGCATCCCGCTGATCATGGCCTTCACCAACAAGAACGCTATCTGGGTCACCTCGGCTCTGACGCTGATCATGTGCGTCGGCGCTCTGCTGCCTCCGACCTCGGTCTCGGGCCAGTTCGCCGCCCGTGCCGTGGGCATCGAGAACCAGGGCAAAATGCTCAAGAAGTGCATCCTGCCCGCCCTGCTGTCGCTGGTCCTCAGCGTCGTGGTCATGGTGTACGCCAACGAGATCGTCGTGTTCCTGCGCGGTCTCGGCATCCCGCTGAAGTAAGAGAGGAGCTGTCTCACTATGGCATTCCAGTATATCCTTATGAAGTACGCCTATCTCGTGATGGTCGCCTTCTTCTCCGTGCTGTTCATCTACAACCTGTTCACGCAGAAGAGCCTTGCCAAGCAGATCGGCTGCGCCATCCTCCTCATTCCGTTCCTTCTGCGCCTGTTCCTGCTTCACTGATGAGCTAAAGGAGACGAGAAACGATGTCTGAAAACAAAACAGTCGAAAAGAAAGGCTGCGGCAATTTCTTCACCGCTCTGGTCCTTGCCGCGCTGCTTGGCGCGGGGATCTTCACGATCAGCAAGGAATTCCGCTATCAGTTCAACGTCGAGCCCATCTTCAAGGGCCCCGGCGTCACCAGCACGAAGATGCTGTCGGATTACAACCCGTTCCTCAAGGGCACCAACGGCGACTCCAAAGTCTACGTCCTTGACAGCGGCAAGCCCGGCGCGACCTTCGTGATCATGGGCGGCACGCACCCCACCGAGCCGGCTGGACTGCTGGCGGCTGTCATGTTCGTCGAGAACGCCGTCGTCACCGAGGGCAAGGTCATCGTCGTGCCCCACAGCAACAACTCCGGTTTCTCCACCTGCGAGCCCGGCCTTGGTCATGTGCCGTACTTCCACGTCAAGACCGCCAAGGGCGGCGTGCGTTACTTCCGCTACGGCAACCGCGGCGCCAACCCCGTCGATCAGTTCCCCGATCCCGATATGTACCTGCACTTCCCCTCGGGCCAGAACCTGGCTGCTGACGAGATCCGCAACCTTGACCGTGCCCACCCCGGCAATCCTCACGGACTGCTGACGCAGCAGGTCGCCTACGCGTTCAACCGCATGTGCTGGCAGGAGAACGCCGACATGATCATCGACCACCACGAGGCTCCGCCTGAGAAGCCCCTGGTCAACGCCATCTGCGCGCACCAGAAGGGCATCGACCTGACCTCCGAGATGGGCATGGAGCTGGAGATGGATTACGGCATCAGCGAGCGCGTCGAGATCTCGCCCATCCCTCTGCACGGCTTCTCGCACCGCGAGCTGGGCGACTTCACCCCCGCCATCGCCTTCCTGTCCGAAGTTCCCAACCCCAGCCAGGGTTCCGCCCGCGGCGTCACCTATGAAGAGCTGATCATGGACGGCAACATCGACCAGGTTTACGCCAACCTGCAGAAGCACAACCTGCTCAAGGTCAACCTCGTCGGCCTGAAGATGGAAGAGCGCGCCGGCCGCAACGTCGCCGTCGACATGTCGCTGGCCCTCAACTACACCAAGCGCACCGGCGAAGGCGTGAAAAACTGGTACAAGCC
>JAGAYQ010000262.1 GCA_017940445.1 Pyramidobacter sp.
ACTCATTAGGGTGACCTCCTTTTGCATGTGGTAATTTCGTAGTACGGTTTGTTTCTCGCTTACCAGTATACGGATGAATCCACGTCGCTGCAATTTGGAGGTCACTTCATATTATCTGATTTAATCCCATTCTGTTGTATTTCAACTTGCGCACAGGAACGCTGAGAAAATGCGTCAGATCCGAAGAAAGCTGTCCGGAAGGGGCTTCGGAGGCGTACTCAGATACGTTGGAGAAGCCCCCTCGGACAGCGTTTCGCAGGAGATGGCGTATTTTATCAGCGTTCCCTTAAAAACTGCTGGCACGTCGGACAGTTATCGGGTAAAATATGATTGAATATTTGCGAGCAGGGAAGGAGCGATTTTTAAATGAAAGACCTTGAACACGCATCGATCAACGGGGTGGAGATCCACAATCTGGCCGAGCAGGACAACGACGAGACGCTGCTGTATTCCGGCGACATCTGGATGGACGGGCGTCAGATCGGCCGTTTCACAGAGACTGAGAGCGGCATGGAGTTCGACGTGGAGCCTGATGCCGAGGACGAGCTGAACAAGCGCGTCGATTCGTATCTGGCCGCCGTCACCGAGGACGACGAGGAAGAGAGCGGAGAAGACGAGGACTTCGCGATGACCAGCGACGTGTTCTTCGAGGACCTGATCGAGCTCGAGCTGTATCTGCCTGCTTTCAAGGAAGGCGTCAAGGAAGGATACGGCTGCCTGCTCGTCAATTACACAAAGGAAGGCGTCGACGTGTTTTCCGTCGAAAGCGAGGACGAGGTGGAGAACATCGCCCGCGAGAACAACCTGACCAATTTCCAGACGTTCTACGAACTTGATCATTTCGTCATCAACTGCTGACTGGCGTGAAAAACGCCCCTGCGGAAGGAGTTATCCGTTCCGCAGGGGCGTTTTTTCGTTCTGCTCTTCGCGCTTTTCGGTGCAGGGCACTTTGTCTGTTTTTTCAATCCGTCTGATGCGTCTGGGCGTGGGGCGGTCTTTCATGCCGCCGTAAAAGTACGCTTCGCTGCGTGCGCTCTCAAAGCCGTCTGCCATTCCTTTTCCTCCCCGCCGGATCATTTTCTTTCATCATACCGCGGAAATTCGCCGCTGGCAAATCGCCCTCAAGCATGTATAATAGGTTTAAAAGAACTCTGATCGGAAAAATTTCAGTGTCCGCGTCCTCGCGGACCTCTTGCAAGGAGGCACAACAAACGATGTTCAACGTCACTCTGAGCGGCGGGACCGTCCTGGCCTGTTCCGCCCCCGTCAGCGGCGAAGAGCTGCTGCGCCGCTGCGGCCTGGCAGACAGGCCTGTCCCGATCGTCGCCTGGCATGTGAATCACCTTCTGCGCCCGCTGAACTGGATCGTCGACGACGATGCCGAGGCCGAGTGGGTCGATCTGAGCACGCCGGAGGGCATGGGCGTCTATCAGAGCTCGCTCAGCTTTCTGCTGACCATCGCTGCGCGGCGCGTGCTGAACCGCAGTCTGCGCGTCAACAACTCCATTTCCGAAGGCCTGTTCTGGGTGATGGAGGCCGCTTCGGGCGACCCGATCGTTGCCGAAGGGGAAGAGATCTCCGAGGAAGGCGTCGAGGCGCTGAAGGCGGAGATGGACCGCATGATCGCCGCAGATCTGCCCATCACGGCAGAGATCACGCCTGTCGACAAGGCCTGCCGCTGGTTCACGGCGCACGGGCGTCCCGGCAAGGCGGCGCTGTTGTCGTACGCTATGAGCGAGCAGCCCGTCGAGCTGTCAGTGTGCGACGGCGAGAAGAACATGTTCTGCACGCCGCTGGTGCCGCGCACCGGGTATCTGAAGCAGTACGGCCTGACGCGCCTCGCTCCGGGGCTCGTGCTGCGTTTCCCGACGACGATGTCGCCCTCGGCGCTGCCGGATTTCAAGCCCTCGGCCAAGCTCCAGAAAGTCTTTCTCGATTACGCCGAATGGATGCGCAAATTCCGCATCCTCACGATGGTGCAAATCTGGGACGAAGTGGCGCGCGACGGCGGCCGCGAGCTGATCCTCATGTCCGAGGCACTGCACGCGGAGCAGATCACGCAGATCACCGAAGATTTCCTTTCGCAGCCGGACCGCCGTGTCATCACCATCGCCGGGCCGTCGGCCTCGGGAAAGACGACCACGTCGCACAAGCTGCGCATCCAGCTCCAGGTGCGCGGCAAACGCCCGATCGCGATCTCGCTCGACGACTTCTTTGTCGATCGTGACCGCTGTCCGCTTGACGAAAATGGCAAGCAGGACTTTGAAGCGCTGGAGACGATCGATCTGGAGCTGTTCGACCGCTGCATTGCGGGGCTTTTGGCCGGCGAAACCGTGCGTATGCCCAAATTTGACTTTTTCAGCGGCAAAAGCGTGTCCGGCAATGAACTGAAGCTGGAACGCGACGACGTGCTCATCATCGAGGGGCTGCACGGCCTCAACGACCGCATTGTCGGCGCCATCCCCCGCGAAAAGCGCTACGGCATTTTCCTCTCGCCGCTGACGGGCATCAATCTCGACAAGCACACACGCACCAGCACTACCGATCACCGTCTGCTGCGCCGCATGCTGCGCGACTCCCGCACGCGCGGCTACAGCCCGGAGCGCACGCTGCTGCGCTGGCCTTCCGTCGTGCGCGGCGGCATGAAGTGGATCTTCCCGTATCAGCACAACGCTGATGCGATGTTCAACTCGTCGCTGCTGTACGAGC
>JAGAYQ010000263.1 GCA_017940445.1 Pyramidobacter sp.
GTTCATGCGCGAAGCGTATTCCATCTTCGCGATCTCGTCGGCGTCCTTGCAGGCGCGCACATGATCGACGCAGGGAGACACGTTCACATACGCCGAAGCGGCATGGTTCTCCTGGAGTTCGAGCAGGAACTCGGCCGCCAGGCGCTTGTCGATGCCCAGCGGCGCTTTGCGGTCGATCAGGGGCAGGCACTTGAGCGCGCCGCGTTCGGAATCGTCGTAGGGAACGATGAACTCAGCTTCTACATGCGGCGCGACGAACAGCCGGTTCAAAAACAGCGCCGGCTTCTGCCCCTCGCGCAGCAGCAGCGCCAGATAGCGCTCATTCGGATTGAAGCGGTCGCCGGTGAGGTACGTCAGCGTGAAAGGATCGCTGAGCAGCGCCTGCGACAGTCCGGCCGCCTTCATGCTCGTCATGATCCGGTCGATGCGGGATTGATCCATTTTTCGGTTCAAACCTCCTGAAAAATCAAATTCAAAGCCGACACAAAGGCCCAAAGGATAAACGGGATAAAATCTTCATGGGGCTTTTGGGGGCACAATAAACCCAATATGCCGTTTTATGTTTTTAATGTCTTCGCGTCTTTATGCTTCGGTTGAGAATTATCACTTTTAAGGAAACGCTGATTAAATCCCATTATGCAGAATTTAACGAGCGCACAGGAAACCTGAGAAAATGCGTCAGATCCGAAAAAACCTGTCCGAAAGGGGCTCCGAAGGCGTACTCCCGTAGCGCCACCGGAGTTCCTCGGGCAGCGTTTCGCAGGAGATGACGTATTTTATCAGCGTTTCCTTACACTTTTTCCGCGTTCACGTCGGCGTATTCGGGCTTGCTCTCGAACAGCCGGCGCACGTAACTGCACTGCGGCACGATCTTTGCACCGCGCTCGAGCGCCGCCTGAGCGACCGCGGCCACCAGGCGGCCGGCGATGCCCTGTCCGCCATAGGCCGGGTCTACCTCGGTGTGATATGCCGTCCACACCGGTCCGTTTTCGCGGCAGTCACACTCGCCGATCAGCTTTTCGCCGTCGTAGGCAGCGCTGCGGCACTTGTCTTTTTCATAGACCACTTCGATCATCTCGATCGCCTCCTTTGCTCAGGAAAACACCGATCCTATCGCATGATGCTGACGCTGACGAGCGTTTTCCTGGAGTCCATTGTATCACGGTTTAAGGCAGACGGTCCGAGAATTCGATCAGCAGCTCGATGAACCGCTTCGCGGCGATCGACAGGCTGTTCCGGTCGCGCGAGATCACGCTGAGGCGGCGCAGCAGAGGCGGATCGAGCGGACGGATGGCGATGTCATAGTTCTGCTTGCGCAGCACCAGCTCCGGCAGGATGGTCACGCCGAGGCCGTGCTCCACCATCGAGAGGATGGAATAATCGTCGTGCATCGTCATGCGGACCTTCGGCTCGATCCCGGCGGCGCGAAAGGCGGCCAGCGGCTCGCTGTACACGCCCTCCTCAAGCAGCAGGAACGGTTCGTCCGCCAGGTCACTCAGCGTGACCGCCGCTTTTTTCGCCAAAGGATGGTCTTTGGGCAGACAGGCGCGATGCTCTCCCGTCTTGATGAAGCGAGCGTCCGTCCCGGGCACGGCGTCGGGCGTGACGAAGCCGAAATCAGCCTCGCCCGTGCGTACCCACTCGGGGATGGTCGTGTAGTCCCCCTGATGCACGACGAGCTGCACCTTCGGGTAACGCGCCCAGAATTCGCGGATCACCGGCGGCAGCCAGTGGCACGATACGCTCGAGATGGTGCCAATGCGAACGACGCCTTGTTCCAGCCCGCGGATCTCGCCGGCGATGTTCTGCATCGCCCCAAACTGCGCCACGCTCGCGAGCACCGACGGCATCAGACGCTCGCCCTCGGGCGTCAGCCGCACGCCGTAGCGAGAGCGGAACAGCAGCTTGAATCCCAGCTCCGCCTCCAGCGACGCGATCATCTGGCTCATCGCCGGCTGCGTGTAGCCCATGATCTCGGCAGCGCGCGTAAAGCTGCCCAGCTCGGCGACTTTGGCAAGTGCCTGGTAGCGTTCCATCGCGGCCTCCTCAAATAAGAATATTGAATGCGAACATGCAAAATCTTCGTTTTACTTATTTCAACGCTGAGTATATACTCGCCTCAGTCAAAATTCAAGCGGCGAGAGACCAGCCGCTTTCCGCTTTGATCCCGAAAGGAGTTTTTCATCATGAAACAGTACGTCGTTGATGCGTTCACCGAGTCCGTCTTCCACGGGAATCAGGCCGCCGTCTGCGTTCTCGATTCCTGGCTGCCCGAAGAGCTGATGATGAACATCACGCTCGAGAACAACTTTTCCGAGACAGCGTTCACCGTCAAAGAAGGCGAAAAATATCATCTCCGCTGGTTCACCCCCGGCGGTGAGATCGACCTGTGCGGTCACGCCACGCTGGCAACCGCGTTCGTGCTGCTCAATCATTACGAGAAAGACGCGCCCCGCGTCGTCTTTTCGACCCTGTCGGGCGATCTGATCGTGACGAAAAAGGGCGACCTGTACGAGATGGAGTTCCCCGCGTACGACCTCAAGCCCGTCCCCGTCACCGAAGCGATGACCGAAGCGATCGGCGTGCGCCCGACGGCCGCGTTCATGGCGCGCGATCTGCTCTGCGTGCTGCCGAGTGAGGCCGACGTGCGGAACATGACGCCTGATTTGGAAAAGATCAAGACGATCGACGGTCTGCTGCTGCACGTCACCGCCCGCGGCGCCGACGTTGACTGCGTGTCGCGCAGCTTCGCGCCCAAGCTTTCGGTGCCGGAAGACCCGGTGTGCGGCTCCGGCCACTGCCACATCATCCCCTACTGGGCCGACGCGCTCGGCAAAGACGAGCTGGTCGCCTATCAGGCGTCGAAGCGCGGCGGGACGCTCTACTGCCGCCGCGAGGGCAGCAAGATCTTCATGGCCGGCAAGGCCGCGCTCTACTCCGTCGCCGAGCTGTTCGTGTAGCGGGGACGCGTCTGCCGTTCACTTATTGCGATATAATCATGCCAGGCCTTACATAAGCCGGTCTTCGGCGTGCTGGCGATAAAGAGGTCAAGCGCTTTTCGTGCTCAAAAACTGGTTACGTCTGCCTGCTGCTTCTGCGTCAATGACAAGCGCTGATCCAGCGCCGCTAAGCAAACGAGCCGCCTGGGGATCGTTCCCCGGGCGGCTCGTCTTCTCTCTCGCTCTCAAAATATTGTTATCGCAGCAGCGCCAGACGCTTTTTCAGCACGCGGCCGAACAGGATCGCGACAGCGGCCTTGGCCGAGTCGAGCGCCACAAACGGATACACCGCCGCGCGCAGCGCCTTTTCAAGCGGCAGCTTGGTGATCCAGATCAGCCACGTCGTGCCGAAAACATACAGCACGACCAGCCCCGCGAACATGCCCGCAAACTGTGCCAGCGCGCTGTGCGGATACCGGTCCACCGTCCAGCCGCTCAGCAGCGCCAGCGGCACAAAGCCGACAAGGAACCCGCCGGCAGGACGGAAGATCGCCCCGGGGCCGCCTGAAAAACCGGCAAACACCGGCAGCCCCGCAAATCCGATCAGCAGATACAGCACCACGGCAACCGTGCCGCGCCTCATCCCCAGCACCGCCACGCAGAGGAACACGCACAGCACCTGCAGCGAGATCGGCACCGGCCCGATCGGCACCATCACCGGTCCCAGCACGCACAGCAGCGCCGTCATCAGCGCCGTCGCCGTCATGTTCCTCAAACTCTCATGCGCCATCGTTCGATCAATCCTTTCTGGAGAACCGCAAATTGTCACCATCAAATTTTCGATTGTCACATCATACGCGCGCACCGATCGATTGTCAACATCATTTTGCGAAAATGGTGACAATTCATTTTCGCGCGTAGTTTTTCCAGAATCAGCTTGAGCGCGGCGCACAAACGTGGGATAATCCCGCCGTACACATCCGCACACGAAAGGAATTCATCAGCATGGACGACAAAAACGAACTGTTTTATCAGCAGCCTTATGTAAAGGAATTCGACGCCGTCGTGACCGGCTGCGTTCAGGGAAAAAACGGCTGGGAAGTGACGCTCGATCATACCGCGTTCTATCCCGAAGGCGGCGGCCAGCTCGCCGACGGCGGAAAACTGGGCGACGCAACAGTGAGCGACACGCGCCACAAGGACGGGCACATCGTCCACTTCTGCGACAAGCCGCTTGAAGTCGGCAGCACCGTGCACGGCATCCTCGACTGGACAAGACGCTTCGACCACATGCAGGCGCACTCGGGCGAGCACATCGTCTCCGGCCTCATCCACAAAAAATACGGCTACGACAACGTCGGTTTCCACATGGCCGCCGACCGCGTCACGGTCGATTTCGACGGCCTGCTGAACGAAGAGCAGCTCGCCGAGCTTGAGCGCGAAGCCAACGAAGCCATCTGGGCCAACACGCCCGTCTCGGTCGCCTTTCCTTCGGCCGAAGAGCTGGCGGCGCTCGAATACCGCAGCAAGAAGGAACTGAGCGGCGAAGTGCGCATCGTCACGTTCCCCGGCGTCGACGTCTGCGCCTGCTGCGGCACGCATGTGATGCGCACGGGCGAAGTGGGACAGATCAAATTCCTGTCGATGAGCCATTACAAAGGCGGCGTTCGGATCGAAATGCTCTGCGGGCGTCTGGCGATGGAGGACGCAGCAAAGAAGAACGAGCAGCAGCGCGAGCTGTGCCAGATGTTCTCCGCCAAGCCTTACGAGCTCGTCGACGCCGTGAAGAAATACGTGACCGAAAGCGAAGCCAAGGACGCCCGCGTCGCCGAGCTGACGCAGCGCTACTTTGACGGCAAGCTCGAGGCGCACGCTGCATTCGACGGCCTCGTCATGGAGTTCGAAGACGGCTTCAAGACCAGCGAGATGCGCAAATACTGCGACGCCCTCGTGACTAGCGGCAAAGCCCGCGTCGCGGCCTGCTTCTCCCCCGCCGAAGCAAACGGCAAGAGCGGCTTCAGCTACGTCATGTGCAGCCGCGCCTGCGACATGCGCGAAGCCAGCAAAGCGCTCAACAAACAGCTGAACGGCCGCGGCGGCGGCGATCCCACGCTTGTGCAGGGCAGTTTCTTCGCGCTGCGGGCAGAGATCGAGGCAGCCCTGACGGAGCTATTCAAGTAAAATGACCAAAGCTCTGCTCTACGTTCACGGCATGGGCGGCAGCGCCGCCGAGACGGAGCAGTTCGCGTCACTGTGCCCAAACTATGAGGTCATCGGCGCGGAAATAGCCGACTTCACGCCGTGGGGAGCGCGCGAGCCCATCCGTTCTGCGTTCCGCTCGCTGCACCGGCAGCATCACAGCGTTTCGCTGCTGGCAAACAGCATCGGCGCCTATTTTTCGATGCTTGCCCTCAGCGGCGAACCCGTGGAAAAAGCGTTTTTCATCTCGCCTGTCGTCGACATGGAGGGTCTTATCCTCAACATGATGGCGTCCGCAGGGATCACAGAAAACGAACTGCGTGTGCAGAAAGAGATCACCGTCAGCGGCACGGCGCTGTCATGGGATTATCTCAGCTGGGTGCGCGCTCACCCGGTACGCTGGGACATCCCCACTCAGATTTTGTACGCCGAAAATGACGCACTCATCCCGCGCAGCACGATCGACGCCTTTATCGCCGCGCACGGAGCCGGTCTGACCGTCATGCCCGGCGGCGAGCACTGGTTCCACACGATCGAACAGTTGGATTTTCTGTCGGGATGGCTCGCCAGGGTCACATCCTGATGATAAGGAAACGCTGGTCTCTTTCTGCATAATGGGATTTAATCAACTTTTCTATAAAAAACGAGGCTGCCCGTTTGGACAGCCTCGTTATTTTTGCCTTCGCTCACATCCAGAAAAATCCGTGCTTCGATTTCGGTTTTCCGCAGCCGCAGGGACAGGGGACGTCGCCGTCCTGAGCAGCGTCGGCAGAGTCCTCCTCGTCGGCAAACTCGTAGCCCAGCACCTCCGGCGGCAGCTCCAGCCAGTCGATCAGCTCCGCGTCTTCGGGGTAGTGTCCCGCGATCACCGGAACGCCGTCCACCAGCGTCAGCGGCAGACGGTCCTCGCCGAAGACCTTCATGTACTGCGCCACAGCCGCGTTCTGCTCAAACGCCTCAGGCTCCTTCTCCAGATCGTGACGCTCCCACTCCACGTTCTGCTGCTTCAGCACCTCAAGCGACTCAGCCAGATCGTCGAGCGCCGAGTAGTCCTCGTACCACGA
>JAGAYQ010000264.1 GCA_017940445.1 Pyramidobacter sp.
CAGGCAGTGCGAAAAATTCGATCTCGCCGCGCCTGTTTTTGATCAGCGCCAGCACGCGCCCGCCAGGCGAGGCGGAAACGGCGGCGACCGCAGCGGCGGAGGCGCAGGGCAAAAACGCCGCCGGCACGCCGTCGTCGCGGAAGAGAACGACGCCGTCGACTTCATCCGGCAGAGTGGGGACTACCGCGCACCAGGCGGCAGCGTACGGTGCCGCCGGCTCGACGGCGCGGACGGAGAGATCAGGCAGCGCTTCGGCGGTGCTCCATTTCAGGCGCCAGACGAGGCCGTCGTCGCGGATTTCGTAACGCAAGGCCGTTCCCGCGAGGGGGCGGTAACGCCGGTAAAAGGCGAACGCGGCGGCGCAGGAGCAGAACAGCGCGGCCGCGAGAAGTATTTTTCTTGCGCGTGGCGACACGAAAATCTTTCCTTTCTGTTGAATTAAGGGTATTATACCAGAGTTCGTTTTATACTCATGCGCGATGAAAATGCTCGTCGCGCGGCCGCGCCTGATGGCGCTGCAAAACAGCAATATTTCAGAGGTCCGCGCGGATGACGCGGCTTTTTTCGCTGGAGGGTGTGTGGGGTGACCGGATTGTCCCGTTCGTTTTATTCTCTTTTTGCGCTGACGCTGTTCGAATACGGACTGCTGTCGTCGAGCTACGTGCTGCCGTCTCAGTTTCTGCGCATGGATTTTTCGGCCTGGCAGATGGGCGTGCTGATGAGCGTGTTCTACATCGGCGCGTTTGCCGCGCGTCCGGCAAGCGGCTGGCTCGTTGAAAAGCTGGGGATCAGACGCTGCATCTTCGGGGCGTCGGCTGTCGGCGTGCTGTTCGGAGCGGCGATGCTGTCCGGTTCGTTTGCGGTGCTGTTTGCGGCACGGGCAGGGCTGGGCGTCTGCGAAAGCGTGCTTTACGTGGCGATCATGGCCTATCAGGGCCTGGCGATCACCGAAGAAGAGCGCGGCCGCGTGATGGGGCTGCTGACGCTTGCGTCGATGATCCCGCAGTTCGTGCTCATGCCGCTGTCGGAGTTCCTGATCGACGGCGGACACGCCTGGCTGTTCATGCTGCTGCCGTCGCTGATCCTCGGCGGAGCGGCGCTGTTTTCGTTCTCCATCCCCGATGGCGTCGAGCGCAGCGCGAAGAAAGCCGACGAGAACTGGGGCACGTGGGGCGAACTGCTCAGCCGCCGCGATACCTGGGCGCTGTGCGCGTCATTTTTCATGGTGACGCTGACGGCGACGGCGGCCTGTCAGTACATCCCCACGCTGATGCGCGGGCTGGGCCTGCACGGGACGCCCTACACATGGTCGCTGGCGCTGGTCAGCATCGCTATCCGGCTGACGATCTGCGCGCGCGTGATGACTTCGTTCGATCGCCGCGCCTCGTTCAGCCTGATGGCGGTGGTGGAGTCGGTCTCGCTGCTGCTGGGAGCCGGCGCGGCCGGCATGACGGGATTCATCGCTTCGGGCGTGCTGTTCGGCATCGGGCACGGGCTGGATTATCCGGCGATCAGCGCGCTGCTTCCCGACGTGGTGCCGCCGCATCTGATGCCCAAGGGGGCGTCGCTGTTCCTGCTCATTCACGACCTGCCGCCCATCCTCGTGCCGCTGCTCATCGGCGCGGTCCCCGCTGCGGTGGGGCTCGGCGGCGTGATCTTTGCCACCGGCGTGCTGGGAGCGGTAGCGTTCCCGCTGATCTACGTCTTCCTCTGGCGGCCCGGCATGGGCAAAAAGAACGAGGCGCGCGCATGATCCGCGGTCATTTCGACGGTGCGTCGCGCGGCAATCCCGGTCAGGCGGGCGCC
>JAGAYQ010000265.1 GCA_017940445.1 Pyramidobacter sp.
CTGCTCATACTTTGATGGATCATAGCCGGCCAGATAGCTGGTGAGACGGACGCGTAGATCGCTCTGAGCGCGCGTGATGCCGGCCTTTGCAGACGTGTACATGGAATCGTCGCTGCCGGTGGCGAAGACGACGCCGATGGAAGGATGGCTGCGGCTGAAGCGCGGCCTGGCGCCCGCCGGCATGACGACGGCCAGCAGCAGGCACAGCGCTGCGAGAAGGTGACGCACTTTCACAGAGTTTTTCACTCCTTTCACAAAAAGGCCGGAGGCGGCTGGCCTCCGGCCATGCGGCACGGCATCGCGATCCTCTTAGGGAGCGCGAAACAGTGATGAGAAAAACACTGATTTTCCTATGAAACTGAAGCTGACGAGCGTTGCTAAAAGAAAAGCGTGCGCGCGCAGACGAAGATGAAGACGGCGATGGCTGTGCCGCAGGCGAAGCTGCTCACGTCCTTGGCGGCCTTGGCGAGCGGGTGGATTTGCGGCGAGCACAGGTCCACCGTCTTTTCGATGCCGGTGTTGAGCGCTTCGACGATCAGCACGAGCAGCCCCCACGGCAGCGTCTCAAGCACGCTTTGCGCGCCTTTGAGCCAGGCGACGAGCGGCAGCGCCAGGACGAGCATCAGCAGCTCCTGACGGAACGCCGTTTCCTTCACCAGAAAACAGAAACCGTCGCGCGAGTACGACAGCGCTTTGAAAAAATGTTCCATGAGAAACACGACCTCGGATCCTATTCGGGCGTAAAAATGCTCTCGATATACTTCTGCTCGCGGTCGAGCTGGAGCTGGATGAGCGCCCATTTCTGCTGCTCGGGCGTCATCTTGCGGAATTCTGCCCAGTCGTCGTCGACGATCAGTTCATCCTCGCCGGCAGGAAGCGGCGCGTCGCGCAGCAGATCCTGCTCATCCTTCGAAAGTTCGCGTTTGTCGGGCATGGATGATTCCTCCTTCCAACAGGTACCCCATCAGAAACGGCCCTACGCGTCGGGCCCCACTTCGCCCTTCGTCACGACTGAAGTGTTCCCGCCCAGGCGGGCGCGGAACTTCTGTTCGTCCAGACGGTCGAACGTGATGCGGTTCGTGCCGCCGGGATTGTGCACCTCGATCGGGCTGCTCATGCCGAACAGCAGCGACGCGCTCAGCGCCACCGCAGTGCAGCCCGTGCCGCACGAGTCGGTCAGGTCTTCGACGCCGCGCTCGTAGGTGACGGCCTCCACCTCGCTGCGGTCGACCGGGCGGGCAAAGCTCACGTTCGTTCCCTGCGGGAACAGATCAAAACTGTTGCGAAATGCTCGTCCGATGCGGACTTTGTCCTCGCGGCTCAGCTCGTCGTGACCGAACAGCACCAGATGCGGCACGCCCACCCGGAGGAAGCAGGAGCGGAAATGCGCGCCGTCCATCGTCAGCTCGCGGTCGATCCATCCGTTTTCAAAGCTGTATTCGCCAAGGTCGATCTCGACGAAACGCCCCTCGACGCGGGCGTGCATCAGTCCGGCCAGCGTCTCGAACGACATCTCCGCCGGCGCGATGCCGCGCTCGTAGGCGAAGCGGGCGATGCAGCGCGCGCCGTTGCCGCACATCTCGCCCTCCGAACCGTCGGCGTTGAACAGCCGCATCTTGAAATGAGCGCTCCCCGACGGCTCCACCACGAGCAGACCGTCAGCGCCGATCGATGCCCGCCGCCGGCACAGCCGCCGTGCGGCCGCGGCCAGCTCGGCCGAGGAGAGCGGAGATGCCAGCGTCTCGATCGTGACGAAATCGTTGCCGTTGCCGTTGATCTTCCAGAATTCCATGCGAGTTCCTCCAAAAGTGCATGCAGTTTCTTTCACTCTGATTTTACCGCAACCTGTGCGCTTTGTCCAAAAAGCATGCTGCGCCCGCGGCAAAAACTTTTCCGTTCATCCCACTGGACAAAGAAAAGTCAGTCAGATATAATATGGTCAGCTTTGGTTAAACGATAGCGTCTGACCAACGGAGGTGGTTTGGCTATGAGCGTAGCCTACAAAGATTATTATGAAATCCTCGGCGTGTCGAAGACCGCCACGGAACAGGAGATAAAGAGCGCCTACCGCAAGCTGGCGAAGAAGTATCATCCCGACGTCAACAAGACGCCCGGCGCGGAGCAGAAGTACAAGGACGTGAACGAGGCGTATGAAGTGCTGCACGACCCCGAAAAGCGGCAGAAGTACGACACCCTCGGCCCCAACTGGGAGCAGGCTCAGCAGTTCGGCGGCCAGGGCGGCGGCTTCGAGGGCTTTGGCGGATTCCCGGGCGGCGGCGTGCACATGGACTTTGGCGGCAGCGGCAGCGGATTTTCCGACTTCTTCGAGACCCTGTTCGGCAACATGGGCGCGCGGGGCTCCTCACGCGGCTTTTCCGCCAGCGACATTTTCGGCCGCGGCGGCCGGCGCGCAGCCCGCGGACAGGACAGCGAAGTGCGCGTCACCCTTTCGCTGGCCGACGTGCTGGCCGCGCCCCTCAAGCGGCAGATGACCGTCAGC
>JAGAYQ010000266.1 GCA_017940445.1 Pyramidobacter sp.
CACTGACGCGCTCGGCGATCAGTGGGGCACGCTGCTCAAGCTGATCAACATCATCGTCCGCAACGGCAACACCATCGAGCCCGGCCAGTTCATCATCTCCGGCGCGATGGGCGCGATGCTGCCCGCCGATCCCGGCAGTTACACGGCCGACTTCGGCAGCTTCGGCAAGATCGACTTTGTCGTCAAGAAGCCCGAGTAAAGGCAGATTCTAAACCTTTACACAAAGGCCCCAAGCCCCAAACAAAACCTAGAGATAAGAAAAGCGAGCTCCGGATTTTTTCCGAAGCTCGCTCTTTTTACACAAGAAATACATGACAAGCACTATCAAAAATGCGGAAGCACACCGCATGTGTTTCTCGGCGGTGCTGATCTTTTACCGGCAAAAGCGCTCCCTGCAAAAGACTTTAAAAAGTCATTGTTCTTCTTTGGGTCTTTGTGTCGGCTTTGAACTAAAACTTCGCCACGTCGGCGGCGTTTTTGACGATGATGATCCAGGCGCCGTCCTTGGCGCGCTTCAGCAGTTCGATCATCGCGTCCTTTTCAAGGCTGATGCAGCCGCCCGTGGTCCAGTGGTCGGTCGCCTTGACGTGAACGAAGATCGCCGAGCCGGCGCCGGTGACGCGGGGATTCACGTTATAGCCCACCGCCATGGCGTAATCGTACTGATAATAGTCGATCAGGTGCTCGCCGCCGATCTTCGCTGCGCTTTCAACCCAGGTGTTATAGGTGGCAGGGACCTTGACGTCGTCGGCCCAGTACGAATTCGGAGTGACCGCTTTCCATGCCATCTGCGTGCCGGGATTGGCCTTGCGGCCGAAGGCGTGCAGGATGGGGAACGCGCCGATGGGCGTCTTCACGTCGCCTTCACGCTTGGCAGCGGCGCGGATCATGCCTTTTTTACCGTAGCCGCATTTGCGGTCCATCTCCTTGCTCCACTCGCCGCTTTCGCCCTTCGTCCAGAACGTCATATTGTGATCGACGACGAGGATGATCTGATCGGTCTTCTGCGCCGTCTTCGAAGCGGACACAAGCGACTTCAGGCCGGCAGCGCCGGCGGCAGAAGCGAGCACAGCCGTCAGCAATGCTGCAAAGATAAGCTTTTTCATGAATACAACCTCCCGCTGAAAGATTTTGCTGCTTCATTATAACACGGTGAAAAAAGCCCCGTCAGGCATAAACTCTGATATAATACCGACAACACATACAAAAAAGCGGAGCTGAGAGAAACGGTACAGGAACGGCCGTACCGCGGCGAAATTTTACCTTGTTCTCCGGGAGGCACACAGAAATGAAGGCACGCAATACAAAAGTGACAGTGATGGTTGAAGCATCGCTGTGCATGGGCCTGGCGATCGTCCTTTCGCGGATCATCCTGTTTCGGCTGCCTCAGGACGGTTCGATCAGCCTGGAACTTGTCCCTCTGATGATCCTTGCGTACCGGCAAGGCGTCAAAACCGGCACGGCCGCAGGCGCAAGCCTGGGTGTACTGCTGATCCTGCTGAGCGGTTACGTTCTGCACCCGATCCAGGCTCTGCTGGACTATCCGCTGGCGTTCGCATGCGTGGGGCTGGTCGCGGTGAGGCCGAAGATCGCGGGCTTCGCGCTCGCATGCGGAGGGCATATCCTGTGCAGCACGCTCTCCGGCGTGTGGTTCTTTTCGGAGTTTGCCCCCAAGGGCATGAACCCGTGGGCATATTCCCTTGCATACAACATCCCCGTGCTGGGTTTGAAATACGTGCTTTCAGGCATTGCAGCCTGGCTTTTGTGGAACGTTTTAGAAAAACGCCTGACATCGCGTTAAAACATGATAAAAGCGGCTCCCCAATGACGGGGAGCCGCTTTTATCATGCACAAACAACTTATTTGGCGGTCAGGAAGCTGATGAACCAGGCGATGTTGGGCAGACCGACAAGGTCGATCAGCACGGCGCCGCAGAGCGGCACGATGAGGAAGGCCTTGTGCGAGAGCACGCCGTAGCGCTCGCAGACAGCGCCCATGTTGGCGACAGCGTTGGGCGTGGCGCCCAGTCCGTGGCCCATGAAGCCGGCGCACATGACAGCCGCGTCGTAGTTCTTGCCAAGCAACGGGAAGAGGATGAAGATCGCCAGGAAAGCGATGAGCGCCGTCTGGGCGACAAGGATGCCGAGCAGAGGCAGAGCCAGGTCGTACAGATCCCAGATGCGCATGCTCATCATGGCCATCGTCAGGAACACGCCGAGCGACACATCGCTGATGATGTCAAGGCACTTGGTGCGGATCTTCACCATATGAGTGGCGTCATTGATGTTGCGGAAGATGACAGCCACGAACATCGCCATGACGTAGCCGGGCAGCGAGAAGTTCCACGACTTGGGGAACATGGCGTTGACGTGCTTGGACACCACAGCGCCGATCGCCATGAAGGACAGCACAAGGCACAGCATCTTCATGAAGCCGGCCGAATCGACCGCATCAGTGCCGCCTTCGCCCATGACCTCGGAAGCGCTCTTCTGATAGATAGCTTCGTCGCTGGCGGAGATGTCAACGTGGTTCTTCTCGATCAGCATGCGGCAGACAGGACCGCCGAGCAGGCCGCCCATGATCAGGCCGAACGTAGCGGAAGCGATGGCGACGGCCTTCGCGCCGACGATGCCGAGCGCTTCGGTGGAGCTGCCGAACGCTGCGGCCGCGCCGTGACCGCCTTCAAGCGAAACGGCTCCGGCCATGACGCCGAACACGGGGTGAATGCCGAACACCTTGGCCAGACCGGCGCCGACGCCGTTCTGGATCACAGCGAGCAGCCAGCAGAAGACCAGGTAAACGACCAGTGCCTTGCCGCCCTTGGCGATAAGCGCAAGGCTGCCGCCGATACCGACCGTGGTGAAGAAGGCCAGCATCATCGGCGACTGAAGCGCGGTGGTGAACTTGATCGTCGCGCCGCCGTTGTGGTGCAGGATCAGGGCCACGATGGCCATGATCAGACCGCCGATGACGGGCGCAGGGATGCAGAACGTCTCAAAGAAGCGCAGCTTGCGGCGCAGACCGTAGCCAAGGATCAGCAGCAGCAGCGCGACAGCGGTGGTCCACAGCGCGTCGAACTCGAGATGCAGCACGTTTTCAGCAAAACTCCATGACATACCGATCACTCCTGTTTTCTCTCAGGCCGAGCCTGATTGGATTAGTAAAGCATAAATATATTTTACACGATGAATGATAAATTTCAAGTATCTTTTTGTACTTTACTGAACGCTGCTTTCTTCTTTAGTTTTGCACAAACGTGTACACTTGGCTTTAGTTAATTCATTTTGAGGAAAAATCGCGTCCCGCGCCGGTAAAATTCGCTCATATCCCGGATTTTGTTTTATTTACGCCGTTTCTTTTCTGTCGTAAAAATCATACATTTTCATTGTGTAAGCGGCTGTCGGCTGAAATCGCGCGAAAAAAACTCCGCGTGAGGGTTGCGGAGTTCGTTATAAAATGTTTTAATAAGGTCATTCCAGCATGGCCGCTTTCGGCCGCTCACAAAGGAGTGAAACGTCATGTCTGAATCGGCACTTACCGGCTGGGTGGACGACGGACGCTCAGTCTTCTACAGGATGATCGCGTGGAACGAGGCCGGACAGATCGTCAGGTCCGAACCGCTCCCGCCGCGCGCTCCGTTCGATCCCGAGCACGACGCCGTGATTTCCGCGGGCCTGTTCAACGCGCATTCGCACCCGGAACAGTCAGTGTACACCGACATCGTCGATCCCGCGTGGGATCTGGGCACCTGGTGCCGCAACACCATCTACAAATACTCCGTGGCGATGAACGCCAGGCGCGTGCGTCTGGCCTGCCGCCGTGCCTTCGCCCGCATGATGATGTACGGCACGACCAGCGTCATGGTCAGCTATTATCTGCACGGCAACCGCGGCAACGAGCTTGACCGCGAAGTCATCGCCGCCGCACGCGATGTGGGCATCCGCCTGATCTTCGGCCGCATGAACTACGACATCATCAACGACAATGCCTATGAGGGCAAGAAAGCCTCGCAGCGCAGCTACTACGAGACCATCCCCGAGGCCGAGAAGAACCTTCGCGAGCTGATGAGCGAAGAGGACGCAACCGTGATGATCTGCCCCGCGCTGCACAGCTTCCACGCCTCCACGGCCGCCTGCATCGAGCACGGCATCAAACTGGGATGGGAGCTGAAGCGCCCCGTGCAGCTGCACCTGTCCGAGGATCAGGGCGATGTGGAGCTGAGCCTGAATGAGCACGGCTGCCGCCCCGTCGTTTACCTCCAGCGCCTGCTCGACGAAGGCCGCGTGCCCTCCCTAGAGCATGTCATCCTCTCCGACTGCTGCTGGCTCGATGACGAAGAGCGCGCCATCATCGCCAAAAACAAGATGCGCGTCGTCTTCGACGCCCGCATGAACGCCCGCGTCAAGACAGGCTTCCCCGACGTGGCCGCGCTGGTCGCCGCAGGCGTGCCGCTGTGGTGCGGCACCGACGGCGAGGCCAGCAACGACGACCTGAACGTGGAAAACGAAAAGGCCTTCATCAAGAAGCAGTGCCCCAGCATCGATCCTCAGATCATCGACGGCTTCGGCCGCCAGCCGTTCGACTTCCGCGGCGCGAACATCGGGGTGCTTGCCCCCGGCGCCTGGGCCGACCTGCGCGTCATCCGCGGCGGCAAAGTCGAAAGCGTCTACGTCGGCGGCACCCAGACCGTCAAAGACGGCCGCCTGCTCGGCCTCGACATCGAGACCGACATCGAAGCCCCCCTGCGCGCCGAAGTCGCCGCCATGACCGCCGGTAATTAAATTCGCTATAAATTCAAGTCCAACACGAAGGGATTTTATATGAGGCTGCACGCGGAATATCCTTCCGCACGCAGGGAAATGAGCCGCGCTGCGCGTCGGGACCTTCCCGCAAAGATCTTCTTTGTGACTTCGTGACTTCGCGTCTTCGCGTAAGGTTTTGAAGTAAAACGTTACCCAGGCACTAACGCCCGCACTGAGCGGGGCGATATTACACATTTTTCAGGAGGTTTTTCCCATGGCATTGATCGAATGCGTACCGAATTTCAGCGAA
>JAGAYQ010000267.1 GCA_017940445.1 Pyramidobacter sp.
ACGTCAACAAGGAACTTCGACGCGCCGTCGACGACCTGCGACTGCTTGGCGAAATCGAGGCCGCAGTTGACGAAGCCCGTGACCTTGACGATGCGCTCGACATTGTCGAGGCCGCCGTTGCGGTCGATGATGCTCAGACAGTTGACCGCGCACATGCGGGCGGCCTTCTGCGCATCTTCGATCGGCAGTTCATCGGCCTTGCCCGTGTATTGCAGGACGCCGTTGATCTTCGGCGTCTGGCCGGCGGTGAACAGAAAGCCGTTCGCACTCACGCAGGGCGTGTACGCGGCGGCGGGGGGCGTGCTTGCGGGCAGCTCCACGCCGAGTTCCTTCAGACGATCCTTGACAGACATTGACATCGGCTCCTTTTGGGATTTTTGTGCAGCCTGTGACAAATTTCACATCTGGAACGATCTCATTATAACGCAGCATATCACATTCGTCCAATGTCAGCACGAACATAAGGCAATAACGGTGGGGCATACATCAGCGCGAATGTATGGGGCTGTGAACGACTGCCTTTTACCGCCGCGCCAGGCCGAGCGCTTTGAAGACGCGCATCAGCGCGCCCTCGTGAAAGACGATCGCGTCGAACGGGCACATCTCGTGGCAGCAGTAACAGCGGATGCATTTTGAATAGTCGAAGCGCAGCTTTTTTCCGTCGAGGACGAGCGCGCCGGCGGGGCAGACGGCGGCGCAGCGGCCGCACTGCATGCAGCGGCTTTCGTCCTGGGCGGGACGGGAAGCCAGCAGAGCCCGTCCCAGTTTGTCCATGAAGCGGGGCATCAGGCTGAGAGCGTCGAGCGCGGGGATGTCGACGTTTTCAAAGCGCGTGCCGGGATCGAAGTCGCCCCGCCATTCTGCGCCGTTCAGTTCGCAGTCGCCGATGCCGCGTGCGCGCGCGGCGGCCAGCGGAGCATAGTTTTCGGCCGGCAGTCCCATCATCGGCGCGAGCGCTGCGTCGAGGGCAACAGCGTCGGCCGAGGCGCCGATCAGACCGAAGAAGCGCGGTTTTCCGCTGCCGGGACCGCGCCCCTCCATGCCCCAGACGCCGTCGACGATCGAGAGCACGGGAGGCAGCGAGACGAGAATGTCGATCAGCACGTCAGCAAAGCGGGCCCGGTCAAGGCCGACGGCGTAGTGCCACTGCGCTTTGCGCGTGCCGACGACCGTGCCGAACAGGTTTTTCACCGCCATCGTCAGCTGCATCTGACAGTGCGTTTTCAGCTTCGGCAGGCTGACGATGGCGTCGGCTTCCAGCGCGTCGGCCGAAAGTCCGAGCCTCCTGTTCACCCGCCTGGCATTTGGCGGGCAGACTGTTGAGCGTGACAGCTCGCGGACCGGCACGCCGAGCTTTTCGCCGACGGCGGCGATGCCGCTCACGCGCGCGACGAGCGGGAACGGCTCGATCCCCGGACTGTCGCCGATAAAAGGCCGGCAGCCCAGGTCGAGCAGCGCGCGGCAGACGGATTCGACCAACGCCGGGTGCGTGGCGACGCACTTTTCAGGCGCGCGGGCGGCGAGCATGTTCGCCTTGACAAGCACGCGCATCCCCGGCGAGAAAGGACGCAGCGAGAGCGCCTCGCGAACGATCGGATCGAGTTTTGCGGATGTGTATTCATCACAGTGCCAGAGGGCAACGGCAGGCATGACAGTGATCTCCTTTGCGTGGGATATCCGTATCTTATCAGTATGAGCAG
>JAGAYQ010000268.1 GCA_017940445.1 Pyramidobacter sp.
GCTGCGGGCAGCGATTTTGTGCAGACGAACACGTTCGGCGCCAACCCGTTTAAGCTGAAGGATTCCGGCTACGAGACAGAGACGGTCGTCCGCGCCGCTCTCGAGATCGCACGGCGGGCTGCGAGCGGCTTTTCCGGCAAGGGCGTGCTGCTCGACATCGGTCCGTCGGGACGGGCGATGGCGCCCGTGGGCGACGCGACGTTCGACGAGATCTACGATTCTGTCGCCCGTCAGGTGCGCGCCGGGGCTGAGCTGTGCGACGGCGTCATCATCGAGACGTTCACTGATCTGCTCGAAGCCAAGGCGACGGCGCTGGCTGCGCTGGAGAACTGCGATAAGCCCGTGTATCTGACGATGAGCTTTCAGGAGGACGGCCGCACGTTTTTCGGCACGCCCGTCGAGGCGATGATCATGACGTTTGAGGGGCTGGGACTGGCCGGGCTGGGCGTGAACTGCTCGCTGGGGCCGGCGCAGATCGCCCCGATTGTAAAGAAGCTCGTCGAGCATTCGCCGCTGCCTGTCATCGTGCAGCCGAACGCCGGTCTGCCGGTAGTGCGCAACGGTGTTTCTGCCTGGGATGTGACGGCTGATGAGTTCGCCGAGTGGATCAAAAAGTTTGCCGACTGGGGCGTGAGTATCGTCGGCGGGTGCTGCGGCACCAGCCCGGAATTTCTCGCCCGCGCTTCGGCTCTGCTTGGCGAGCGCAAGCTGACCCCGCGCGACGTGAAGCCTCTGCGCGGCGTATGCAGCGCCACGCGCGTCGAGCCGTTTGAAAAGACGGTCGTCATCGGTGAGCGTCTGAACCCGACAGGGAAAAAGAAGCTGAAGCAGGCCATTTACGACCGCAATTTCGACTACATCGTCCTGGAAGCGCAGAAACAGCGCGAGCAGGGAGCCGGCGTGCTCGACGTGAACGTCGGCCTGCCCGACATCGACGAGCCTGCGATGCTCAGTGCCGTTGTCGACGAGCTCCAGGGCGCCCTCGATCTGCCGCTCCAGATCGACTCGTCCAATCCTCAGGCACTTGAAGCGGCCGCTCGCCGCTATGTGGGAAAGCCGTTGCTCAACTCCGTCAGCGGCAAGGAATCAAGCCTGGCTGCTGTGCTGCCCGTGGCGAAAAAATACGGCGCCTGCGTGCTGGGACTGACGCTCGACGACAGCGGCATCCCGCAGACGGCGGAAGAACGCTTTGCTGTGGCGCAGAAGATCGTTTCCCGTGCCGAGAGCATCGGCATCCCGCGCGAGAACGTGCTCATCGACTGCCTGACGCTGACGGCTTCCGCCCAGCAGGAACTGGTGCAGGAAACGCTGAAAGCCGTGCGCATGGTGCGCGAACGTCTGGGCGTGAAAACAGTTCTGGGCGTCAGCAACGTATCGTTCGGCCTGCCGCGCCGTCCGCTTGTCAACCGCACGATGCTGGCCGCGGCGCTGGCCTGCGGCCTTGACGCCGCGATCATGAACCCCGGCGAGAAGAACATGGCCGAAACGATTGCCGCCTGGCGTGTGCTCAGCGGCGAGGACGCCGACGCGCAGAGCTACATTGAATACTGCGCGGCGCATCCCGAAGAGACCTCCGTGCCCGCTCCAGCGTCCCCGGCCCTAGGCGTTCAGCCGGCACCGACTGCCTCAGCCGGCACGGGCGGACTGTCCGAAGCGATCGCCCGCGGACTGAAGGACGAGGCGCACAAGTGTGCTGCCGAGCTGATCAAAACACAGCCGCCGCTTGAGATCGTCGAGACCGTTCTGATTCCCGCGCTCGACGCCGTGGGCCGCGACTATGAGACACAGAAGATCTATCTGCCGCAGCTCATCAAATCTGCCGATGCCGCGAAGGCAGCGCTGGAAGTTGTCAAAGACGCGCTCGCCAGCCAGCCGCAGAGCGGAAACTCAGCAGGCGGCCCAAAGGTAATCCTCGCCACTGTGTATGGCGACGTTCACGACATCGGCAAGAACATCGTCAAAGTCATCATGGAGAACTACAACTTTGACGTGATCGACCTGGGCCGTGACGTGGCTGCCGAGACCGTTGTCAACGCCGTGAAGGAAAGCGGCGCAGGGGTGGTGGGCCTCAGCGCCCTGATGACCACCACCGTCGCCAGCATGAAGGACACCATTGCCGCCTTGCGCAGGGAGTGCGCCGGCGTGCGCGTCATCGTTGGCGGCGCTGTGCTCACCGACGATCTGGCCCGCTATGTGGGGGCTGATGCC
>JAGAYQ010000269.1 GCA_017940445.1 Pyramidobacter sp.
AGTTTCATGAACGAGGCCTCCGTCATCGGGGATGAATGTTTGTGGATCAGTATAAATCGAAGGCTCGTTATTTGCAAGTTAAGCCGGCAACTTTTTACAAAATGCAAAAAGTTGCCGGCTTAACTGCCTAATAACGCTCTGAAAAAAGCCACGCTTATCTTTGTGCCGGCTTTGAATTGCAACGCGGCTTAACGCTGCGCCTTACTTTCCCCCGTGGAACAGCTCGCGCTCCATCACGTCGATGATCTCTTTGGCGGCCTGGGTGGGGGGGAGTTTGCCGCCGGTGACTTCGGCTTCGATGCGCTCTTTGGCGGCGGCGATGGTGGCGTTTTCGTCGATGAGGCGGTGCAGGTGCTCTTCGGCCATGTCGTTGACCCAGCGCAGCACTTGCTCGCGGCGGCGGCGTTCGTACACGCCGTTGCCTTTGACGGTCTTGAAGAAGTCTTCGACGACGGCCCACATCTCCGGGATGCCTTCGCCGGTCAGCGACGAGCAGGTGTAGGCGCGGCTGGCCCAGCCTTCGGTGGCGGGGCGCAGGTAGTGGAGCATCATGTCGAAGTCGGCGCGGGCAGATAGGGCGCGCATCTTGTTGTCGCCGTCGGCTTTGTTGACGAGGATGCTGTCGGCAAGCTCCATGATGCCTTTTTTGATGCCCTGCAGGTCGTCGCCGGCGCCGGTGAGGGCGACCATGAGGAAGTAATCGACCATGTTGCGCACGGTGGTCTCGCTCTGGCCCACGCCGACGGTCTCGACGAGGACGACGTCATAGCCGGCCGCTTCCACAAGCAGCAGCGTCTCGCGGCTCTTGCGGGTGACACCGCCCAATGTGCCGCCGGAAGGCGAAGGGCGGATGAAGGCGCGCTTGTCGCGCGACAGCTTTTCCATTCGGGTCTTGTCGCCGAGGATGCTGCCTTTGGTGACGGAGCTGCTGGGATCGACGGCGAGGACGGCGACGCGGTGTCCGTGCTCGCACAGCCAGGTGCCCATGGCCTCGATGAAGGTGCTTTTGCCCGCGCCGGGCACGCCGGTGATGCCGACGCGCATGGATTTGCCGGTGTAGGGCAGCAGTTTCTGGATGAGGGCCTGCGCCTGGTCGAAGTGCTTGGGCGCGTTGCTCTCGATCAGCGTGATGGCGCGCGAGAGGATCATGCGGTCGCCGGAGCGGATGCCCTCGACGTAGTCGTCGATCGACAGGGTGCGGCGGGCGGGCTGCGCGGCGGCGGCCGTCGGTGCGCCCGTGTCGTTCACGCCTTTGGTGACGAAGCAGGCGTATTCGCTGCCGGCGTCCTTGGGCTGCCAGTCGGGCTGATAGATGTTGGGATCGGTGCTCATGAGCAAAAGTCCTCCTTCATGATGCGCATGGTTCTGGGAAGTTTTTAATTCAAAATCGTGACACAAAGACACGAAGGGATAAACAGGGAAAGCGTTTTCGAGGCGGAATTGTTATGATGAATGCCCCCTGCCCGAAAAGCGTTTTCCATATCCTTTAGGTTTTTCTTAGGGCCTTTGTGTCTTTGTGTCGGCTTTGAATTTGATCTTTATGAACTGGTTTGAAAAAAGCGGCGCTGTGGGGCGCCGCTTTTTTGTTGCTGTGAAACGTTTTGCGAAAGAACTAGTCAGCGCTCTCCTGAGCGGCGAGGCGCTTGTTGAGCACCTGGAGCATCTCGCGGGCGGCGGCGGGGATGACGGTGCCGGGTCCGAAGATGCAGGCTGCGCCGTGGTCATAGAGGAACTGATAGTCCTGGGCGGGGATGACGCCGCCGGCAACGACCATGATGTCGCCGCGGCCGCGCTTTTTCAGCTCTTCGACGAGCTGAGGCAGCAGGGTCTTGTGACCGGCGGCCAGCGAGCTCATGCCGACGATGTGGACGTCGTTGTCCACGGCGTCCTGAGCCGTCTCGGCGGGCGTCTGGAACAGCGGTCCGACGTCGACGTCGAAGCCCATGTCGGCGTAGGCGGTGGCGACCACCTTGGCGCCGCGGTCGTGGCCGTCCTGGCCCATCTTGGCGACCATGATGCGGGGACGGCGGCCTTCGCGCTTCTCGAAGTCGTCAGTCATCTGACGGACTTCCTTGATCACTTCATCATCAGCGAATTCGCTTGAGTAAACACCGGAGATAGAACGGATCACGGCTTTGTGCCTCCCGCAGACTTTTTCAATGGCATACGAGATCTCGCCCAGCGACGCACGCGCGCGGGCAGCTTCGACGGACAGCTCGAGCAGGTTGCCCTCGCCGGTCTCCATGGCGTGGGTGATGGCGTTCAGGCACTGCTCGACCTTCTCAGGATCGCGGTTGGCGCGCAGCTTCTCGAGGCGGGCGATCTGAGCCTGACGGACGGCGGTGTTGTCGACGTCGAGGATGTCGAGCGGATCTTCCTTGTCGAGCGCGTAGGCGTTGATGCCGACGATCTTCTCTTCGCCGGAGTCGATGTGAGCCTGACGGCGAGCGGCGGCCTCTTCGATGCGCATCTTGGGCAGGCCGGTGTCGATGGCCTTGGCCATGCCGCCGAGGCTCTCGACTTCCTGGATGTGCGCCCACGAACGGCGGATCAGCTCATCGGTGAGGGCTTCGACGTAGTACGAGCCGCCCCACGGATCGATGACCTTGCAGACCTTGGTCTCGTCCTGGATGTAGAGCTGCGTGTTGCGCGCGATGCGGGCGGAGAAGTCGGTCGGAAGGGCGATGGCTTCGTCAAGGGCGTTGGTGTGCAGCGACTGGGTGTGCCCCAGCGCGGCGGCCATGGCCTCGACGCAGGTGCGGGTGACGTTGTTGAAGGGATCCTGAGCGGTAAGGCTCCAGCCCGAAGTCTGCGAGTGGGTGCGCAGCGCCATCGACTTGACGTTCTTGGGGTTGAACTGCTTGACGATCTTGGCCCACAGCACACGCGCGGCGCGCATCTTGGCGACTTCCATGAAGTAGTTCTTGCCGATGGCCCAGAAGAACGAAAGGCGCGGGGCAAAGTCGTCGATGCTCAGGCCGGCCTTGAGGCCCGTGCGGATGTACTCAAGTCCGTCGGCCAGCGTGTAGCCCATCTCGATGTCGGCGGTGGCGCCGGCCTCCTGCATGTGGTAGCCGGAGATCGAGATGCAGTTGAACTTGGGCATGTTGTGCGAGGTGAAGGCGAAGATGTCGCCGATGATGCGCATCGAGGCTGCGGGCGGGTAGATGTAGGTGTTGCGCACCATGAACTCCTTGAGGATGTCGTTCTGGATGGTGCCGCTGAGGACCTTCATGTCGACGCCCTGCTCCTGCGCGGCGACGATGTAGAAGGCCATGATGGGCAGAACGGCGCCGTTCATCGTCATCGACACGGACATCTGGCCCAGCGGGATGCCGGAGAAGAGGATCTCCATGTCGAGGATGGAGTCGACGGCCACGCCTGCCTTGCCGACGTCGCCGACGACGCGGGGGTGGTCGCTGTCATAGCCGCGGTGCGTGGCAAGGTCGAAGGCGATCGACAGGCCCTTCTGACCGGCGGCTAGGTTGCGGCGATAGAACGCGTTCGACTCCTCGGCAGTGGAGAAGCCGGCGTACTGACGCACCGTCCAGGGACGGGTGACGTACATCGTGGGGTAGGGACCGCGCAGGAACGGAGGCAGACCGGCCATGAAGTTCAGGTGGTTCATGCCCTCGTAATTGGCGGCAGTGTAGAGCGGATCGATCTCGATCTGCTCCATCGTGCGGGTGCACAGCTCGGATACGGAGTGTCCCGTCTCCTTCAGAACGCGCTGCTCCCAGGCAGCGCGCGACTCGGCGCGGCTGGCCTCCTGGAAAGCGATCTTGGTAAAGTCAGGATTCTTGAACATGGTTTAGCACATCCCCTTTTTCTGCTGCAAAGCGGTGAGCACCTGGAGGCAGTTGGCCTTCACGTGGATGAAATCGTCGACGCCGGCGTCGAGATAGGCCTGCTTGAACTCGGGAGCGGGAGCGCCCGCAAGGAACACGGTCATGCTGGGGCACTTCGCCTTGATCAGCTTGGCAGTCGGCGGCACCAGCTCGGGATAGGTGGCGTCGGTCGAGCAGATCACGGCCGCGTCGGCGCCGCTGGCTGCGGCAGCCTCAGCCGCCTCTTCGGGCGTGGCAAAGCCGTTGTTCTTGAGCACTTCAAAGTGAGCCACTTCGAAGAAGCCGGTGCTGAAGTCGGCGCGGGGCTTGTGCTGCGGGATCGGACCCATGTTGGCGAGGAAGATCTTGACGTTGCTGCCCGTCTTGGCGGTGAAGTCCTCGGTGCGCGCTCTCAGAGCCTCATACTGCTCCGTCCAGCGGTGCGGCTCAAGCGGCTTCACGTCGCAGCAGGGCTCGTCACCCAGAGCGGCCCACACTTCGGACAGCGTCGCGCCCGCGGCGAAAGCGCCGGCCACGCAGTTGGGGCAGCCGCCCTCGGCCACGTTGCCCAGAGCTTCCTCAAGGGCCTTGGCGTCACGGCCGGCCTTGGCCGCGGCCAGCTTCTCATTGCGCTTGGCGGCAAAGGCTTCGGCATCGTTCGCGGGAACGTCGAGCGGCGTCTCCACCATGTTGGCATACATGTTGTTGCCGACGGCGCGGTCGGATCTGGTGGCCAGCTTCTTGAAGCGGTCGGCCAGAACGGCGCCGATGGCATCCTGAACCACGCCGGCTTCCAGAGCCTTGCTCATGCCGCCGGCGGCTTCGATCTTCTGGAACAGCTCCCAGGCCTTGTCCTCCACCTGACGTGTCAGCGTCTCGACATACCACGAACCGCCGGCCGGATCGACCGTCGCCTCGAAGTTGAACTCGGTCTGGAGCATGATCTGCTGATTGCGGGCGATGCGCTTCGACTGCTCAGTGGCGGGGCGCACAGCCTCGTCGAAAGGCAGGATCTGCATCGCGTCCACGCCGCCCACAGCGCCCGAGAAGGCCTGAGTGGACGTGCGCAGGATGTTGACATAGGGATCGTACTTGGTGACAGTGAACGGCGACGTCTGCGCGAGCACGTTGATCTTCACGCCCTCGCCCTCGCAGCCGAACTCCTTGGCAACATGCGCCCACAGCACGCGCAGTGCGCGCAGCGTGGCGATCTCCATGAAGAAGTTGGCGCCCAGCGTCACTTCAAAGCGGATGCGGCGGCAGGTGACATCAGGATCGATGCCGCGCTCGGCCATCGCGCGCACCACTTCGGCAGCGTCGGCCAGCACGCAGGCCGCTTCCTGAACACGGCTGGCGCCGGCGGAAGCGTAGACAGAACCGCGGACGAGCACCACGCGCAGCGGGCAGCTGTTCTTCTCGCACCACTTGATCGTGCGGGCCATCTCGTCAAACAGCTTCGGCAGCGGGCGGGGCAGCTTGCCGTCGCGCGCCAGCGTGCCGATGGGATCGGCGCCGAGGCAGCCCGTCAGTTCGGCGACGTTCTTGCCGTTCTTTTTCGCCCAGGCGGCGACCATGCCCAGCAGAGGCAGAGCCGAAGCGCCCGTGGCGGCGTGCAGTTCGGTCTTGGTAGGATCGGCGGAAGCGAACAGCATGTCCATGTGATCGAGCGTGCTGACGCTGACGCCGCGGCAGTCGCACACAGGCGCGTCCTTGCCGTGCGTCGTCGCCCAGTCAAAGATCGGGTGAATGGAGGTCGCGCCCTTGTCCAGCTCGTGAGCGATCGCCTCGCCCGCGCACTTGGGGCAGCGGTCATCGATGCCCTGAGCGATCTTCCAGATATTGTCCGCGCCGGGCGCGCTCTTCGTGCCGCGCAGATAATCCTGCTCGCCGGGGAACGTCTGGCAGTCCTTCAGCTCCTTCACGTTCTCCATCGTGTAGATGGGATCGAGCGTGATGCCCTCATACGTGGGCGTAAACATGCGCTTGTCGAACGGCGCACCCTTGAGAGCGTCCGTTGCGGCCTGCTTCCATTCCTCGTAGGTCGGCGCCTTGAACTCGTCAAACGAGACCGGGGCCGCTGCTTTTTGCTCTTTTTCCATGGTCAAATCGCATCCTCCCTGCGCTTAGTCACACGGCTGCGCCCTTTTCGAAAAAACAAAATGCCGCCTGCAAGAGGCGGCGCATTCGTGATTTTTCCGGAAGAAAGCGCCGTCGCGTTCCTTTTTGCATCATCCCGCCCGCGCAGGACATGCGTCTGAAAGTGTGGTCCCAGCTCCGGTAGCCTGACTTGCGCGCGCAGTTTGCGCACACTCACAGTGGCGGGGCCGCTTCGGATTTGCACCGAATTCCCCGGCTCTGGAACAGCATTATCTACCAATCATATTCTACAACTTTTTTGCCGTGATGCAAACCGGAAAACGTTACAGATTTTCAGAAAAATGTTTCCCAAATATGAAATAAGCCGGCAAAATTCTCCAAAAAATTGGAGATTTCTCCCATGCGCAAAAGACACCCCTTTGCTACAATGAACATGCGCAGAAAAACAAAGGAGGCCATCTTCTATGAAAAAAATACATCTCATCCTCTTTGCCGCGCTCACCCTGACCCTCTCAGCAGCCGCGGCACGCGCCGCATCCGTCAGCAGCTTCGGCATCCGCGTCACCATCCCCGAAGGCTGGAAGTGCATGGAAGGCGAGCAAGTCCTCATCTATAACGGCAGCGAAAGCTCTGCCGTCATCATCGACCAGGTCAGCAAAAGCGACGGCGAGAGCGTCGAAAGCGTCGCCGCCAGCCTTGCCGACGCCGTCGGCGTCAAAAAGAACGACATCCGCCGCGACAAGACCGGCGCCCTCTCCATGGAATTCGAGCAGAACGGCGAACCCGTCAGCGTGCGCGTCGTCGACGACCGCAGCCGCGTCCTCATGGTCTACTCCTTCGGCCGCGACGCCGAAGCCCGGCGCATCGCCCGCAGCGTGGGCGAAAAAGCCCCCGCCGCAGCCGCCCCCCTGGCCCAGGCCGAAGCCCCAGCCGCTTCCGCCGAGAAGCCTGCCCGAGCCAAAGACAAAAAATAAGCGCCGTCCGCACTCGCGAAACGGACAGCGCAAAACGCATACAGCACACCGAAAAGCCGCCGCGGAACGGACGAAGGACCGCGGCGGCCATTATTTTGCTATCCTTTGTACGAAAAATCCTTCAACGCCAGATTCTCCGCCCCCGACATGTACATCACGAACTTGCCGTTCTCAGTCGTATGGATCTCGCGCCCAACCACGAACGTGCGGGGGAACCTCTTCTGATAATCCTGACGCACCGGAGCCTGAACATCGCGCATGAACAACATCCTCCTTCGTATAATAGAAACACTGCAAGATAAAAAAACAGCCGCCGAAACCGCGTCATGGCTCCGGCAGCAGAAGAAGACAAAAAAGCGCCGGGACCACCGAACAGGGGATCCCGGCGCAAAGTTTATTCAGCCATCAGCGACAGACCGCTCAGCGGCCTGCGGATAAACGGCAGAAACGACTCCGGCAGAGATCCGCAGTCGTTAGGCATAGCGCGAGCATCTTCAGACCAAAACGCTTATCCATCGTGCGAACCTCCTTCAGCAAATAGTCGTTCCGCCGAGCGAACGTAAAACTTATTTAATCACTGTGCGTTTATTCTGTCAAGACGGATTTTTGGGAATTGTGGAAAAATTGCGTGTTCCCCCGCTCGAGCCCGGACTGTGACCGGAATACAAGAACATCGGCAATAAATATTGTGTTGTCTGATTGAGCGAAGCCTGATAGACTCACATTGTACGCAACCGTTTCAAAATGTGAGGGGCATCCCTTGGGATGTCCAGCGGTAAATAGCTTTGCAGAGCCGAAAAAGGAGTTGTCTCCGGCATGATGAAACAGAACGAACAGAAGAAAGCCGCCCGGGCGTTTGCTGATTTCTGGAAAGATCACGGATACGAAAAGGGCGAGACACAAGCGTTCTGGCTGTCGCTGCTACGCGACGTGTTTGGCGTCGAACACCCTGAACAGCAGATCGTCTTCGAGGAAAAAGTCAAACTGGCTCATGCCAGCTTTATCGACGCGCGCATCCCCTCAACAAACGTCATCATCGAGCAGAAAGGCAGCCACGTCGATCTTTCCAAGGGCGCGGCTCAAAGCGACAGCGCCGTCCTCACGCCAAAGGAACAGGCGCAGCGCTACGGCAATGCCCTGCCGTACAGCCAGCGGCCCCGATGGATCGTCGTCTGCAACTTCCGTTTGTTCCTTGTCTATGACATGGAGCACCTGGACCGCGAGCCGGAACGGATCGAGCTGAAAGACCTTCCCGAAGAATACAGCCGCCTTTCGTTCCTTACTGCTCCGACAGAGCAGACCATCCACATCCAAAAAGAGACAAAGCTTTCGACAGACGCCGGCGAACTTGCTCACAGATTGCGCACGACGCTGGCTGAGCAGTACCTTGCCGTTCTCGGCGACGGTTCTGGCACGTTGAAGCCGGAGATTTCCCGCGACCTCAACAAACTCTGCGTGCGTCTCGTCTTCTGCTTCTATGCCGAAGACGCCGGATTCTTCGGCAAAAAACAGTTCCGCGATTATCTTGCCAGCTTCCACGCGGAGCACGCGCGTACCGGCCTGATCGAACTGTTTAAAGTGCTCGATACCCCCGTGAGAGACCGCGATCCGTTCATGAACGAGCACCTCGCCGCGTTTCCTTACGTCAACGGCGGCCTGTTCGAGGGCGACGTGCAGATCCCCCGGCTGAATGAAAAGATCCTTCACCTCATCCTTGTCGAGTGCTGCGACAAATTCAACTGGTCAGAGATCAGCCCCACGATCTTCGGGGCCATTTTCGAAAGCGCCCTCACGGCCTCCGAGCGAAGAAGCGGCGGGATGCACTACACCAGCATCGAGAACATCCACAAGGTGATCGATCCCTTGTTCCTCGACGCGCTGAAATCGGAATTTGAACAGATACGCTCAGAGCCGGTCGTATCGTCAGGCTCCGCAAAAAATCGCAGACGCAATCATCTGCGCGACTTCCAGACAAAGCTGGCCTCGCTCAAGTTCCTCGATCCCGCCTGCGGCAGCGGCAACTTCCTCACCGAAAGCTACATCAGCCTCCGCAAGCTGGAAAACGATGTGCTGCGCGAACTGCACGGCGAAGGACTTGAAGAAATGCTCATTACGCCCATCCAGGTCAGCATCAGCCAGTTCTACGGCGTCGAAATTCACGACTTCGCCGTGTCCGTCGCCAAGACGGCGCTCTGGATCGCTGAAAGCCAGATGTGGAACGAGACCGAAAAGATCACGGGCACCAGCTCCAGCTTCTTCCCGCTGAAAACCAACGCCTGGATATTCGAGGGCAACGCCCTCCAGACCGACTGGCAGCGCATCGACCCGGAAAACAGCATCAACTACATCATGGGCAATCCGCCCTTCAACGGCGCGCGCACCATGTCGGGCGAGCAGAAGGCCGACGTTGAGCGCGTCTTCGGGCCCGACTGGAAAAACGCCGGCAACCTCGATTACGTCACCTGCTGGTTTAAAAAAGCCGCCGACCTGATGAAAAACAGGCCCAACGTGCGCACTGCCTTTGTGGCCACAAACTCCGTGTGCCAGGGCGACAGCGTGGCCACGCTGTGGGGACCGCTCGTCAAGGACGGCATTCATATCGACTTTGCGCACCGCACGTTCAAATGGGGCAACGAAGCCGACGACCAGGCCCATGTGCATTGCGTCATCGTCGGCTTCAGCTGGGCGACCAATTACGGACAAAAGTACATCTATGAAAACGGCAGCCTGACCGCCGTCAGCCGTATCAACGCCTATCTTGTCGACGGCGCCGATATTTACGTCGAAAGCCGCTCCAGGCCGCTGTGCGATGTGCCGCAGATCGGCATGGGCAATCAGCCCATCGACGGCGGCAAGTATCTCTTTACCGAAGAAGAGATGAACGACTTCATCAAAAAAGAGCCCAAAGCAGCGGCGTATTTCAAGCAGTGGTACGGCTCTGTCGAGTTCATCAACCGCAGCCCGCGCTGGTGCCTGTGGCTTGGCGACGCATCGCCGGATGATCTGGCGCACATGCCGCTGTGCATTGAGCGGATCGACGCGGTGCGAAAGTTTAGACTTCAGAGTAAAAGAGCGTCAACCTTAAAACTTGCTGACACTCCAACGCATTTTCAAACGGAGAACATGCCGAAAGGCGATTATATCCTCATCCCTAAAGTATCATCCGAACAGCGCGCCTATGTACCGATGGGTTTTATGACGCCCGACACACTGTGCAGCGATCTCGTGTTTCTCATCCCTGGAGCGACTTTGTACCATTTCGGCGTGCTCTCTTCTTCCGTCCACATGAGCTGGATGCGTGCCGTCGCCGGACGACTGAAAAGTGATTACCGGTATTCTAAAGACCTTGTCTACAACAACTTCCCGTGGCCGCAGCCCACGCCGGAGCAAAAGATGACGATCGAGCAGACGGCACAGAAGATCCTCGACGTCCGCGCTCAGCATCCCCGCAGCAGCTATGCCGATATGTATTCGGAGAAAAAGATGAGGACCATCTTCACTGATCTTCTTGCCGCTCACCGCGAAAACGACCGCGCTGTGGCCGCCGCCTACGGCTTTCCGGATAATCAGACCGAGGCCGAGTGCGTGGCCGAGCTGTTCAAGCTGTACGAAAAGCTGACCGCTGCATCGGGGACGTCCTCCTCCAGCGTATCATCGCATTGTTTTTAATCAAGAGCGAAAAAAGGCGACCTCCCGCGAGGCCGCCTTTTTTCGCTCTTCCCGCTGTGCTATAATGAGCGTGGAGGAAAGGGGAGTGTGATATGAAAAACTACGTTGATTTGATGTGCGTTGATTCTGAAATCCTGACGCCAGAGGAGTATATCAAGCTCTACAATACGAACCGAGCGAACATCAAGCAGTCGGAGATCGTGCCGCCGCGCTTGGGGGATTCGCATATCAGCGGCGGGATTCGCGTGACGTATCACAGCCCGTTTTATAAGTTCGCGGATGGTGCACGATGAGCGGCGAGTTGCAGCAAAGCCAAGAAAACGAAGTTTGGCAGCCGACGCCTGAGCAGTTTAACCGTTTTCTCGAAAATCAGACGCGCGAGTTTGATTTGCGGGAAAAAGAGCTGACGTTGCGTCAGCAGCAGGATAAACGCGGTTTTGAGTATGCGCAGAAAACGTTAGAAGCGCAGGCCGCCGACCTTCATAATGCCCGCGAGCACGAGATCTTGAAGCAGCGCAATACGTTCTACTTCAGCGGGGCCGTGGTGCTTTTCGTGCTGGTGTTCATGGCTTTCGCGCTGTTTATCGGGCAAGGCGAATTTGTCAAAGACGTGGCAAAGATGATTTTTGTCTTTGCTGCCGGAGCTGTGAGCGGCTTTCAGTACGGCAAAAACAAGAAATAGTTTTTCTAAGGCGACCACAATGCGAGGCCGCCTTTTTCGTTACCAGAAGGGGGCCGCTGCGAAAAGAAATGATGTCAGCAACAGCCAATGATCCGAATAGTGACACGTTGACTTTTGATTTTCAAAACCCGGATGCCCAGAAATAGGCAAAACCGGGGGCAAAAGGGGGTTCCAATCTGTCACACCACGGTCTGTGGGCTGTTTTTCGATTGACGTGTGATTTTTCTTATGATAGTTTTAAAGAAATCTCATATAAGGAGAGTGTTGTTATATGAAAAACAACGCAAAAAGTCGTTCTCGCGTTTGTGCTGTGACGGGAGCACTGCTTCTCGTCCTCACGCTGGCCGCTGCTGCGGCGGCGTCCACCTTCACGGCGCCAAAAAAACTGGCCGATTACCTGTACTACATGGAGTACTCCGACTACGCGGTCGACCTGACGACGGGCGAAGAGGTCAAGACGGGCTTTGCGTGCTCTGCCGTGCGCAACGGAAACTTCTACGGCCGCAATCTGGATCTGGACTACTCGGACGTTCCGGAGTTTGTGATCAAGGTTGCCGCAAAGGAGTCTGAGGGCCGTTTCGCCAGCATTGGTCTGGCGGCGATCCTCACGCTGAAATCCAATGGGGTCGACAAGGTTTCGGAAGCTCAGTGGCTCGCCATGCCCAACCTGACGTTTGACGGCATCAACGAAAACGGCGTGGCCATGAACTGCAACGTCGCTCCCGCCATCGACATGGATTTCGCCACGCTGCTGTCGACCAATTACGGCAAGCCGCGCATCCATGCCGTCGCCGTCGTGCGCTACGTTCTCGATCACGCTAAATCCGCTGCTCATGGCGTCGAGCTGCTGAAGAATATGGACATCTACGGCGGCTACGGCACGTGGGGGCTTCACTGGATGCTCTCCGACGCCAAGGAAACGTATATCATCGAGTGCATCGACGGCGAGCTTGTCGCCCGCAACGACACCGAAAACATCATGACGAACTTCTACGTCAACTACGCGCCCGACACGGCTTATGCCAGGCATATCGCCAAGGCGGGGCAGAAGGTAGTGGGCAAGGTCTATGAGGGCTTCCCCATCCTTACGCCTCATGCCTGCGGCGTCGAGCGTTACGCCATCCTCAGGGAGCACTACGCGGAGGGCGGAAAATCCGCCGAAGGCATGGCTCACCTGATGGAGCGCGTGAAGTACACCAAGGCGTATGAGGCCGACACGATGCCGTTCTGGTACACGGAGTACAACGAAGGCGCGCTGACGATCGCCAACACGCCTATGGATTTCAAGGCGGCCATGCAGTACGGCTTTGATACCTACAAGCTGCACGACAGGAACATTCAGCCCAACAACTTCTGGCACACCTGGCACACGTCGGTGTATGACCTTGCGAACAAGACGCTGCGCCTGGTCATTCAGGAGGATTACTCCAAGCATTACGACTTCAAGCTTGACTAAGGAAACGCGCCCCGAGCCCCCTCGAAGCCTGAGGGGGTATTTTTCTAACACTGCACAGGAAGGAATACATAAAATGAAGAACGTTTTTGGATTGGCGATGGGGGCTGTTATGGCCGCCGCGCTGGCAGCCGGCGCGGCACTGGCCGCGGGGGACGCTCCCGACTATTCGCAGAGATCGAGCTGGTGCAAGTTCCCCGAAGCGATCACAAAGGACGTCGACACGTTCTACATCAACTCGACGGCCTACATCATGGGCAGCCTGAAAGAGGATTCCCCCGAATATGCCTCGCTCGACAACGAAGAGATGCGGGAGGGCTTTGCGGAGGAATACGTCTACCACGCGACCGTCTACGAGGAAGCCACGAACGTGTTCATGCCCTACTACCGTCAGGCCGGAATGCGAGTCATGAAAAAATCGTGGCTCGAGACCGGCGACATTGACGCGGCCATCTCGAAGTTTCCCTACGGCGACATCACGGCCGCGCTGGACTATTATTTCAAAAACTGCAACGGCGGCCGGCCGTTCATCATCGCCGGACACAGCCAGGGCTCGGGGCTGACCAGACTGGTGCTGAAAAAATACTTTAAGGAGCATCCTGAGTATTACAGCCGCATGATCGCCGCCTACGCCATCGGCTATTCTGTCACCAAAGACGATCTCGCCGCCTTCCCGCATTTGAAGTTTGCAACAGGGGAGACCGACACGGGCGTGATCGTCAGCTGGAACACGGAGGGCAAAGAGAACGTCGAAGGCAGCGTCAAGACCGCCGTGCTGCTCCCGGGCGCGATCAGCATCAACCCGCTGAACTGGAAGCTGGATGAGACCTACGCCCCTGCCAGTGAGAACCTGGGCTCGCTCGTCGATAATGAGAAAACCGGCGTGCCCGAGATCGGCAACATCGGCGCCGACGCGCAGATCGTCCTCTCGCGCGGCACCGTCGTGACCAGCGCACCGCCCGACCCCATGCCGGAAGAGCTGGCAAAAATCACAGCTGAGTATTTCGGACCGGGCGCACGGCACGAAAACGATTACACGTTCTATTACAGCAACATCAAGGCCAACGTCGCCAAACGGATCGCGGCGTACAAGGCAAAACAGCAGTAAACGTTGACGGCGGGAAGGGATGTTCTTCCCGCCGTCATTTTTTGTAATGGCTGAGGAATGTCGCCTTATCTTTGACACTAACTGCGGATTAAACGGCCCATAATGCGTTTGTAGGGGCGGCGACGCGCAGCTAGTCCTTTAGGGCCCCGCGCGGCCGCCCGGCTCTGCGATTTCGAGCAGAGGGGGAACGTGCGGCACATAGGCCCGCCTTTTCTATCCGAGAATAGTGCAGCACTGTTTTTCCTAAACACGGCTCAACTGAGTTATCGCTGACAGTCAGTGATAATTCACTGATAATCATGATTATCAGTGACAAAAGTGATTGTTATGTAAATGACCGTATTTCTTGCTATTGCTGTTATTCGTTATACTGGCTCGTGTCCTTTTAGCTGTTAAATAGCATTGTCAGGCGCGTCAAAACGCCCGAGACGGCGTGTACATTCCCTGCTGCGATATTTTTTATTCGCGGCAGGGACTTTTTTATAGGAAATCAAAAAATAACGCTTCTAAAATTTCTCAAAATGTACTATAATTAAGCTATCTTATGATGAGCGGACGGTGATGATGTATGACTTTGCTTGACAGGATTCTCGCATTTTTCAAAGCCGCGCCGATGGAAGCGCCCGGAGCGGAGGTTCCCGAAGCAGGAACAGGCGCGGCCGCTGCGGAGAAGGATGAAGCGCTGAACACAGCTCCCGCGGCATTGGGGGCCGAAGACGGCGCTGCGGATGTCGATGACGAAGCTGATTTTGCCAGCCACATGGGCGAGATCGTGCCGCTGATCCTGGAGATGGCCGAGCCGCCCGCGTCCGCGGCGCTGGTGAAGGTGGAAACGCCTCCGGCCGCGCTTGTCAAAGTGGACCAGAACGCGCCTGAAAGCACGGCTGCATCAGTGCCGGCTGAGGCGGCTCCATCCGAAGAGTCTGCCAGGACGGACGCCGAAGCGGCAGCGCCCGAGCCGGCCGCTTCGCCTGCCGCTGAGGAGCCCGAAGAAGCAGCTCAAGCGGCCGAACGGGAACCGGCTGCATCAGCCGAGGCGGAGCCGGGCAAAGCAGGCGCGCCTGACGAATCTGGTGATGCAGATACCGAACCGACGCCCGATCCCGACACGCCGCCTGCCGCAGAAGAGCCTCAGCAGACGCCTTTGGCAGCGGAAGAGCCTGCACAGGAAGCGCCAGCGGACGAGCCGGCTGAGCCCGCTGAAACTGCACCGGCTGAACCGCCCGCGCCGGAAGGGCAGGCGGAACCGGAACCGGCTGCTTCTGGCGCACAGACGCGCATCGAACTGCCGCCGTTTCGGCAGAAGCGCGTCGTCGTCTCGCTGCTCAAAGGCGGCGTCGGCAAGACGACGATCACCTGCTTTTTGGCGACGGCGCTGCAGAAGATCTGGGACGACGCGGCCGCTGACGGGCGCGTGCTGGTCGTCGATACCGACCCGCAGGGCTCGGCCACCGATTTCTTCCTCGAAGGCGCGCCTGTTTCGCCGGAGCGCAGCCTGCGCGCGCTGTTCGAGCCCTATCCGTTCCCCGGGCCCGAGCTGATCCAGCACACGCGCTATCCCCGCATCGACCTGATCGCCGCGCATCCGTCGATGGCGGAGGTGGCGCCGACGGCTGACGACCGGCTGGAAGATCATCTGGCCTGGTATCTGGAGAACGCGGCCGGCGGCTACTCACTGATCCTGCTCGACACGCCGCCTTCGGACACGCTGGCGCTGCGCAACGCGCTGATGGCCAGCTCCGGCATCTTCATGCCGCTCGACCCCAGCCGCCAGTCGCTGAAGACGTTCATCCAGTTCTCGCAGACGGTGAAGCGCTACAAGGACCGCAACCGCGCGCTCCAGATCTACGGCGTGATCTTCTCGCGCTACGACAAGCGCCAGTCGCTCGACCGCAACATCCGCGACACGATCAGCGAGCAGCTTGCTGCCAGCAGCCTGCGCCTGTACGAGGTGCCGCGCCGCGCGGCGATCGCCGACAGCTACAACAATTACACGGGATTCGAAGCGCTTGATCCGCGCAAGGAAGAGGACGCTGTGCGCACGTTCCACGACCTGGCGCTCCAGGTGCTCTCGCACTAGGGGAGCGCGACAGTCGGCGCCTCAGGCGCTTTTTCAGCGTTCTCCGGCACTCGTCAACGTGTAATCATGTGAATGAGTCTGTGTTTTTCCAGAAAGGAGCCGCACATGTCCAAAAAGAAAAAGCCGTTCCAGCTCGGCAAAGACGTCGAAGCCGCGCTGGCGCAGATCGTCAGCATCAATTCCGATGAACCGGCCGCGGAGGCGCCGGCGCCCGTGACAGCGGAAAGGCCCGCGGCGGCGAGCGCACCGGGGATTGATCCCGCGCTGCTGGTCTGGTACGGGGCGATGAAGCCGCGGACGATGAGCAAGTTCGTGTGGATGATCCTGTTCCGCTGGCAGGCGTCGCGCACAGGCGGCGTGATCGTCATCGACGAGCTGGCGGAGCTGCTGGGCCAGAAGCGCGAAAACGTGGCCCGCGCCCTCAACGACCTGACGAAAGCCGGCTGGATCAAAACGCTCGGCACAACCAAGGGCGACCGCGGCAAGATCGTGAGCAAGCGCATCGTCCTCGTCACAGAAAAAAAATAACCGCCCGCACAAAGCGCCCCGCGACGTTCCACATGGAACTTCGCGGGGCGCTTATTGCATGTTTTTCTAATACAGTTTTCGCAGGGGCGTCTCCATCGGCTGTCCGACCTCACCTCGTTTGAACTGCAACACGAAAGGTTCAAGGTGGGCTATTTCAGCGTATACTGATCTTTGCCCTCTTCGATGGGCACGTAGCCAAACTTTATTTCTGGTTTGCCGCCGGACATGGCCGTAAGCATGGTCCTGACCTGATTGATCATCGCGCTGCGCACCGCGGGGTTGGTGTTCGGCGGCAGCGACGTGATCATGGGATGATTGTTGATCGCTTCCATGCTCACGTTGGAAACGGAGGCGTAAAAGGCCAATCCTTTCGAGCCGAGCGGCAGGACGTAGATTTCGCTCCCGCTCCAGCGGAAAACGCCGTTTTCGTCAGCCTGACCGATAAATTTATACGAGGAGTTCAGGTTCGGATCGCCGTTTCCCTGGGCAGTCACGGTGGAAAGGAATATTTTTGCGCCCGGATAAGAAGTTATGGTGACGCGCGGCTGCTTTTCCATGGCAGCCTTCTCGAGGGCGGCGCTGATCTCGCGTCCGCTCATGGTCGCGCCGTCCTTATCGCGTACCCAGTACCAGCCGATCCGTGAGCTGCCGTCGTTCATGATGCAGTCGCGCAATTCCTGATGGGCTCCGGGCACGTCGCGGGGATCTTTTTTATATGAGGCAGGATCAGGCGCGGCGAAAGCAGGCGCATTTTCAAAAGCGCCTGACAGATACAGTTTTTTGATTTGCTCGGAATAATTGATGGAATTTCTGCGGATAAATGTCGGACCGTTCTCAAGGATGCTGTAAAAATATCCCTTGCTACCGGCGGGCATGGGACGGAGCTTCATGATTGTGCCCTTCGCCATGCCGTTCTCGCCCTGGGCGGGGCGATAGACGATCATGACCTGATCCTGGATGTCGCGCGTTTTCCGGAGCTCTTCGGCGACTTTGCTCAGCATGTTTTTAGGGTTGGCGCTCTGGACGTCGAAAACGGTCCAGTCCCTGCCTTCCCAGCCGATGAGAAGGTCGCCCGCGCGCAAGCCGGCGGCGGCCGCCGGCTTATCCATGATCACATTGGTGATGAGCGTCAGGCATACCGACGGTATGGACTGTTCAATGAGCCAGGCCTCCAGCGGCACAGGGCGCAGAGGCATGTCGGTCGTGTCTGCCTCGCCGATGACTGCTCCCTGACCGTCACGGTAGGTCGTGCTCCAGCCGCTGACGGATGAACTGCCAGCATTCATGACCCCCCGGGCATCCCGATAGACGATGTCGTTGCCAAGCCGAACGGCGCTGCCGATCTCCTGGCCTCTGGCATCCTTGAAATACCACGTTTCACCCAGCGGGGCAAGAGAACCGACTTCCTGGCCTGAGCTGTTGCGGAAAATGGTCTTGTCGCCGAGCTTGGTCGCGGTGCCGACGATTTTTCCGCCAGACATGTAGCGGATCTCGCCGCCGTCAGATTTTGCCTCGTAGCTGATGGCGCCGATTTTGATCTTCATGTTCCACGCAAAAGCCGGAGAGGTGCAAAGGAAGAGCAACACGAATACCTGCAGGATTTTTTTCATCTGGTTTTCTCCTTTTTCACGGAAAAGTTAGAAAAAGTGCAGCGAACATCTTTGCTTGATTACGGCGCAGCGTCTGACTTGCTGCTGAAGCGTCCTCCGAACGAGCTGGGGGAGAGGACTGGATCAGTACGAGCCGGGGACTTCGGCGCCGGTCTTTTCGCCGTGCATGGCGAGGATGATCTCGGCCACGTTTGTGGCGTGGTCGCCGATTCGTTCGAGGTTGGTGATGATGTCGATGAAGATCACGCCGCTTGCCGGGGCGCAGAGGCCTTCGTTGAGGCGCTGGATGTGCAGGTGGCGCAGTGATTTTTCCATGGCGTCAGTGCGCTCTTCGAGCACTCCGGCCACTTCGTGGGCGAGGTCAAGATTTTCGCCGTTCAGCGCCTGCGTGGATTTTTCCACCATCTGCCGCACAAGGGTGAGCATGCCGTCAAATTCGCTCATGGCCTGCGGCGAGAAGGCGAGTTCATGATCGGTCATGTACTCGCGCAGCTCCATCAGGTTCTTGGCGTGGTCGCCGATGCGCTCGTAGTCGCTGCTGCCGTTGACGAAGTATTCCAGCAGGCGCGACAGGCCCGACGACAGGTGACGCCGCCACAGTCTTGCAGAATAGTCGGCGATGCGGCGCGTGAGGTCGTTGACGCCCTCTTCGATCTGGTTCAGCTTTTCGATGGCGGAGGCGTCGTTTTCAAAGAACGCGGCATGGACGAGGCCGAGCATCTTCTCTGTCAGAGAGCCCATCTCGACCAGCTCGCTCCTGACGGCGTGGACGGCCGCAGCGGGCGCGGTGTCGAGCAGACGCTCGTCGAGGAACCTCGCGCCGGAGTAGAGCTGTTCGGTCGTCGCGGGGATGATCTTCTGGATCAGGCTGGCGATCAGTCCGGCGAAGGGCAGCTGGATGACGGTGTTGACGACGTTGAAGATGGTGTGGGCGTTGGCCAGCTGACGGGCGATGCCGCCGCCGGCTGCTTCGATCACGTGCGTGAACAGCGGCAGGAACGGCAAAAACAGCAGCACGCCGGCCAGGTTGAAGAACACGTGTCCGGCAGCGGCCTGCTTGGCGGGGCGTGAGGCGCTGAGCGCGGCGAGCACGGCGGTGACGGTGGTGCCGAGGTTGTTGCCCAGCAGGATGGCGATCGACGACTGAAGCGGCAGCAGGCCCTGCGTGGCCATGGCGATGGTGAGGCCGACGGTGGCCGTGGACGACTGCACGATCATGGTGAGCACGGTGCCGGCCGCGACGCAGAGCATAGGATGCTGGGCGAAGACGGCGAAGAATTCCTTTTTGTCGGTCAGGAAGGCAAGAGCGCTCTGCATCGTCTCCATGCCCAGGCAGAGCAGACCGAAGCCGAAGATGCCGTTGCCGATGTAGCGCTGGCGCTTGGACCGTCCAAACACGGCGAGCACCATGCCGACGCCGAGCAGCGGCATGGCCAGCTGATTGACGTCGAAGGCGACCATCTGCGCCGTGACGGTGGTGCCGATGTTAGCTCCCATGATGACGCCGAGCGCCTGCTTCAGCGTCATCATGCCGGCCTGCACGAAGCTGACGGCCATGATCGTGGTGGCGGCGCTGGAGTGGATGACCATCGTCACGATGGCGCCGACGAACGCGCCCTTGATCGTCGAGCTGGTGAGCGAGGCGATCAGCGTGCGCATCTTGTCGCCGGCCAGGTCCTGGAGCGCGCTGCTCATGAGCTTGACGCCGAAGAGGAACAGGCCGATGCCGCCGCAGACTTTGAACAGTGTGCTGAGATCCATATGATTCCCTTTCTTTCTACTGGAAATGATTTCGACTGGTACGACTCTCACATACTCTGACGCTTGATACTGAAACTATGGTTTAGCAATGGTAATGCCCGCCGGGATGGGCCGCAGCCCTTTTTTGAAGAATCCCTTGCTGTCGTAAGCGGTGTTGACTTTGATCTGGCCGTCGATGATGCGGTAGCTGACGCCCTCAAGCTCGCGGCGCATGTCCTCCGGCAGCAGCGAGTTCGTCGTCCACGACAGACCGACGCCGCGGTTCCAGAGGCGGTATGCCTGCGTCGAGCCGCGGCGCAGGTGCCCCTCGTACTTGGCGCAGATCATGTCGTACAGCGCCGTGTCAAAGTTCTTGAGCACCGCCGTGAGCACGAAGCCAGGGGCCAGCTTCTCCTGCGCCTCGTCCACGCCGATGATGTAAAAGCGGTCTTCGAACGCGGCGTCGATGACGCCGAGGCCGGACAGACCGGCTGCCTGGAAGATCACGCGCGCGCCGCGTTTGCGCATATCGAGAGCGATCTTCTTCGCCTTCTCGCGGTCGTTCCACGACTGCACGCTGGCCTGGAGCACTTCGACGCGGGGATCGGTGTCATGCACGCCCTGCGTGAAGCCGGCCAGAAAGTCGAGCATGACGGGGGCGCGGGCGCCGTTGTCGCCGAGGATGATGCCGGCCTTGCGCGGGGAGCCGGGAGCGCCTGCGGCGATGCGGCCGGTGATGCGCGCGGCGAGGACGCCCGCCAGATACGCGGCTTCGCACTGATGGAAGACGACGGAGGCGACTTCGGGGTGCGGGCTCTTGGCATCGATCATCACGAAATCGACATCGGGATAGTCGTCGGCGGCCTTGGTCACGATGTCGTTCAGATTGCTGCCGACGGCGACGACGAGCCTGTTCTGCGAGGCGGCATCGCGCACTGCCTGTTCATACTTTGATGGATCATAGCCGGCCAGATAGCTGGTGAGACGGACGCGTAGATCGCTCTGAGCGCGCGTGAGACCGGCCTTTGCAGACGTGTACATGGAATCGTCGCCGCCGGTGGCGAAGACGACGCCGATGGAAGGATGGCTGCGGCTGAAGCGCGGCTTGGCTCCCGCCGGCATGACGACGACCAGCAGCAGGCACAGCGCTGCGAGAAGGTGACGCACTTTCACAGAGTTTTTCACTCCTTTCACAAAAAGGCCGGAGGCAGCTGGCCTCCGGCCATGCGGCACGGCATCGCGATCCTCTTAGGGAGCGC
>JAGAYQ010000270.1 GCA_017940445.1 Pyramidobacter sp.
CGCCCCGGCGGGAAATTAGCGAACTCGCGCCGTTCAGCGGCGCTGCGCCGCGCAAATGCGTGCAGGAGCTTCTGAGCCGTCTCAAATGAAAATGATGAACCGTGCACCGCGACCGAGCTGTACTTTTTAAGCCGCTGATCCGCAGCCGCCAGCGCGGTGACACCGCCGCCGAGCCCTACCATCATCGCAACGGGCCCGCACACGCCGGCTGCCGATAATTCGCTTCTGACTGCGGCGCATGCCTCCGCCAGCACATCGTCAGAAACGGCATTCTGCATCCCGTACTGCTCCGTCAGGACGACCGCGCCGACAGAGACACTGAACCGGCGAGTCACAGCCCCGTTTTCTGCAAAGACAAACTCGGTACTGCCGCCGCCGGTGTCCATCGTCATCAAAACTCCCCGCTCGGGGACATCCAGCCCCCAGAGCACAGCCTGATACGACAGACGCGCCTCCTCCTCGCCGCTGAGCACGCGCAGAGTGAGACCGCTCAATTCCTTGACACGCTTTTGAAACTCTTCTGTGTTTTTCGCCGTTCTGACTGCCGCGGTCCCCGTGACCACGATCTGATCAGCCCCTGCGCTTCGGGCGCGGCCGGTCAGTTCCGCCACAGCCCGCGCGTTGCGTTCGAGAGCAGCTTCACTGATGACGCCGCTGCGGTACAGCCCCTCACCCAGTCGTGTCGGGACGGCCTCATCGGCAAGAAATTCAAGTCTGCCGTCACTGCCGAGCGTGCCCAGACAGAATTATATCGAATTCGTACCGATGTCGATGACTGCTTTTTTCACTGACATACCACTCTCCTCGCCTTTGCGAACTGTTATAGAGCCTCAGGCTATATACGTCAAGAGCATACAAAAAAGCGGGAACCGGAACGATCCGGCTCCCGCCATTTTATATTGCTTTGTCAGGAACTACTCAGCTTTGATGGGCGCAGCCTCAGCAAGGCTCTTGTAGACCTGATAGCGGCGCTTGGCGTCGCGCTCGGCCTTGGCGTACAGCTCCTCAGCCAGAGCAGGGTTCGTCTTGGCAAGCGAGGTGTAGCGGTTCTCGCTCATCAGGAAGTCACGGAACGAAGCCTTCGGCTCCTTCGAGTCAAGCACGAAGGGGTTCTTGCCCTCAGCTTCAAGCTCGGGGTTGTAGTGGTACAGGTGCCAGTAACCGGCCTCGACAGCCTTCTTCTCCTGAGCCTGGCTCTTGCCCATGCCGGCCTTGAGACCGTGGTTGATGCAGGGCGCGTAGCAGATGATCAGCGAAGGACCGTCATAGGCCTCGGCCTCCGACAGGACCTTGACGAGCTGGTTCTTGTCGGCGCCCATGGCGCACTGAGCCACGTAGACATAACCGTAGGTCATCGCGATGCGGCCGAGGTCCTTCTTCGCGACCTTCTTGCCGGCCGCGGCGAACTTGGCGACCGCCGAGGTGGGCGTCGACTTGGACGACTGACCGCCGGTGTTGGAGTACACTTCGGTGTCGAAGACGAGGACGTTGATGTTCTCGCCGCTGGCAAGCACGTGATCAAGACCGCCGAAACCGATGTCATATGCCCAGCCGTCGCCGCCGAAGATCCAGATCGACTTCTTGACGAGGAAGTCGCTCAGGTCGGCCACGCGGGCCAGCTTGGCGTTCAGCTCTTCGTCCTCAAGATCGCAGTCGACCACTTCGTACACAGCCTCAGCCGCAGCCTTGCTGCCCTCGGCGTCGTTGCGCACGTCGTACCAGCCCTGGAGTGCCTTGCGGACCTCTTCAGGCAGCTTGTCGCTGGCAAGCAGCGCTTCGACGTTGGCAATCAGGTCATTGCGGCTGTTCTTGACAGACATGGCCATGCCCATGCCGTACTCGGCATTGTCCTCGAACAGGGAGTTGCCCCAGGCCGGGCCCTGTCCAAGAGCGTTGGTCGTGTAGGGCATCGAAGGAGCGGAGGCGCCCCAGATCGACGAGCAGCCGGTGGCATTGGCGATCATCATTCTGTCGCCGAACAGCTGGGTGACCAGCTTGGCGTAAGGCGTCTCGCCGCAGCCGGCGCACGCGCCGGAGAACTCGAAGTAAGGCATCGCGAACTGGCTGTTCTTCATGTTGTGCGTCGTGGGCAGCAGATAGGACTTGTCGCTGACGTGGTCGACGCCGAAGTGCCAGTTCTCGGCCTGATCCATCTGAGTGGCAAGCGGCTTCATCTCGAGAGCCTTCACCGGGCAGATGTCGGCGCAGTTGCCGCAGCCAAGGCAGTCAAGCGGGCTGACCTGCATGCGGAACTTCATGCCGGCGAACTCCTTGGGAGCCTTCACATCCTGCATCTCGAAGCCGGCTGGAGCCTCGGCAGCCTCGCCCTCGTCGAGCACGATCGGACGGATCGTGGCGTGGGGGCAGACCATCGAGCACTGGTTGCACTGGATGCACTTGTCCTTGTTCCACTCAGGGACGAACACGGCCACGCCGCGCTTTTCAAACGCAGACGTACCGCTGGGGAAACGGCCGTCCTCAATGCCGACGAACGCGCTCACAGGCAGCTTGTCGCCTTCCTGGGCGTTGATCGGGTCGACGATCTCCTTGATGAAGTCAGGACGCTCGTCGCAGCAGCAGCCCTTCGCCTCGGTCTTGGGAGCGTCGGTCGCTTCCGCCCAAGCCGCAGGGATGTCGATCTTCTTCAGAGCACCATAGCCCTGGTCGACCGCCGCGTTATTCATGTTGATGATGTCCTCGCCCTTGCGGCCGTAGGACTTCTGGATGGCATCCTTCATGTACTTGACAGCGTCCTCCATGGGGATGACGTTGCTGAGCTTGAAGAAAGCCGACATCATGACCATGTTGGTGCGGTTGCCAAGGCCGATCTTCTGCGCGATGTCCGTACCGTCGATAACGTAGAAGTTGATCTCGTTCTTGGCAAGATAGCGCTTCACCTTGGCGGGCAGGTTGGCCTCAAGAGCCTCCATGTCGGTCCACTGCGTGTTGAGCAGGAAGTTGCCGCCCTTCTTCAGACCGGCAAGCACGTCGTACTGGTGCAGGTACTCCTGCTTGTGGCAGGCCACGAAGTCAGCCGTCTGGATGAGGTAGGTCGACTTGATCGGCTTCTTGCCGAAGCGGAGGTGCGACACGGTGATGCCGCCGGACTTCTTCGAGTCATACGAGAAGTAGCCCTGGGCATACAGATCGGTGTGGTCGCCGATGATCTTGATGGCGTTCTTGTTCGCGCCGACGGTGCCGTCAGAGCCAAGGCCCCAGAACTTGCAGCGGATCGTTCCTTCGGGAGCGGCGTTGATCGTCTCGCCGAGAGGCAGCGAGTGGAACGTCACGTCGTCAACGATGCCGATCGTGAAGTGGTTGACGGGCTTGTAGCTCTTGAGGTTGTCGTACACAGCCTTGATCTGCGTGGGCGTCGTGTCCTTCGAGCCCAGACCGTAGCGGCCGGCCACGATGACGGGACGCTCGGCAGCGGCGTACTCCTCGAACAGAGCGCAGACATCCTGATACATCGGCTCGCCGAGAGCACCGGGCTCTTTGCAGCGGTCGAGCACAGCGATCTTCTTGACCGTCGCGGGCAGCACGTTGAAGAAGTACTTGGGGCTGAAGGGGCGATACAGGTGGACGATGATCAGACCGACCTTCTCGCCGCGGGCGCGCAGATAGTCGACCGTCTCTTCGGCCGCCTGGCAGGCAGAGCCCATGCAGACGATGACGCGGTCAGCCTCAGGATCGCCGTAATAGTTGAAGGGATGATACTCGCGGCCCGTCAGCTTGGAAATGTCGTCCATGTACTTGACGACCGTCTCAGGCAGCTCGTCGTAGAAAGGATTGCAGGCTTCGCGGGCCTGGAAGAAGATGTCGGGGTTCTGAGCCGTGCCCTTGATGAAGGGATGCTCGGGGTTAAGCGAATCAGCCTTGAACTCGGCGATCGCGTCATAATCGACCAGCTTAGCCAGATCCTCATAGTCAAGCGTCTCGATCTTCTGAACTTCGTGCGACGTGCGGAAGCCGTCGAAGAAGTTGAGGAAGGGAATACGCGCCTTGATCGCGGAAAGGTGCGCCACAGCCGTCATGTCCATGGTCTCCTGAACGCTGGAAGCGGCCAGCATGGCGAAACCGGTGCCGCGGCAGGCCATCACGTCGCTGTGGTCGCCGAAGATCGACAGAGCGTGTGTGGCAAGCGCGCGGGCGCTCACGTCAAAGACGGCGGGAAGGCGCTCGCCGGCGATCTTGTACATGTTGGGGATCATCAGCAGAAGGCCCTGCGACGCCGTGAAGGTCGTCGTCAGCGAGCCGGCGCTCAGAGCGCCGTGAACAGCGCCGGCGGCGCCGCTCTCAGCCTGCATCTCCGTGATCTCGACAACACGGCCGAAAATGTTCTTGCGGCCCTGAGCCGCCCATTCGTCGCAGTCCTCAGCCATCGGCGAAGAAGGCGTGATCGGGTAGATCGCGGCCACTTCGGTGAACGCATAGCTGACGTGCGCGGCGGCCATGTTGCCGTCCATAGTCTTCCAGTGCTTTGCCATTTCAAGAACTCCCCCTTGAATAGTGGTACGATACGCAAGCGTATCATGAGTAAAACGTCAGAGAGACCCCACGTCTCCCCTGATTGAACCCTTTTTTGAAAAAATCCCTTCGTTCACCGCGTCACAAAAAACGGCGAAACGCACGACGAAATTTTTCACCAACGAAATTCTATCATGAAAAATCGCGGATTTTAACCCCGCCCCTTCAAGAAATACAACGAAAAAAATTTACAGGGCGAATTTTGCACTTTGTATACAGTATTTTTCGTCATGATGACGAAAGTCGCTTCATCGCGAAGTGAATCGAATACGATCGAACATTTTCGGCCGATATAAAAACGCCCGGACTTGTGATTATCCACGTAAAAAATCACCCGTTCGGGCGTTTTTATTCTCTTTTATGGTAAGATAATAATCACAGATATGTTTATAAGGAGGAATCCGCATGATCATAAAAAAATCACTGCGTGCTGCTGCGCTTTCTGCAATGCTGGCGCTCAGCGCTTCGGCAGGCCTTGCCGTTTCGCCGTACGACCTTCAGCGCAAGCAGGCGGACGAAGCCAGCCGCTTGAAAACGCGTATCAGCCAGGCAGAATACCATGTCCGCGAGTTTGAAAAAGAGGTCGATCAGGCGCGAGGCGGTCAAAAGATGGTCTGGAGGCTAAAAAAGCCGGCGATGGACCGCGTTCAGGAGCTGAAGATCGCCTACCCCGACAACGCCGACGTGGAAAAGCTGTATCAGCGCGTGCGCGTCGCGCTGATGAAGAGCAAGGGCGATTACACGCAAATTCAGCCAGAGTGGCTGGCCTACAAGCACAATGAAGAGCGTCTCCGCAAGGCGATCGCTGCAGCGGGACAGAAAAAATGGGATGAACTGCTGGCCGCGCACAAAGACAAGCGCCTTGAAACAGCCTTCCCTGCCCCCGACTCATCGACCGTGACGCTTGACGAGATCAAAGGCACCTATGTCGTGCTTGACGACGTTCAGTATCCACGTCATCAGTTTTACGGCGCGACGGGCGAGTTTGTCGCCTGCGGCAAGCCGTCAGCCGGCTACTATTTCGTCAATATCGGCTCCCGTCAGTGGCTTGGCCCCTACGAGGCGGTCAAGCGCTTCCGCCGCAGCGTCGACACGTCGCTTGGAGAGGTCGAAAAGTGGAAAGTCCTCGGTCGCATCGATGACATCACGGCCGAAATCCCTCAGGCAGGAGAGGAAAAAACCGGTTCTGTGCAGTTCGGCTGGGTCGTTACCCCCGTCGCGCTGTTAGTGCCCGGTCACGTCGCCGCATTTGCCGATCCCGGCGGCACCGCCGCCTATGCCGGCGAAGACACCGTTGAAGCGGCGAAAAATGCCTGGTACACGATACGCGAGCTGCCGGCCGACGCTGCACCGGAGCGCGTGATGGAAGTCTTCATGACGGCCATCCGCGAGAAGAACTTCGACCTCTACCACCAGTGCATCGATCCCGAGCGTTACGCCACCGAAACGGGCGAGGACCTGATCCGTTATCACTGGGACCGCCACCAGGAGCGTTTCCACAGCCAGTATGTCCACGCTTCGTTCGGCAAGGCTGAAATCAGCGTCATCAAAGGCTTTGACGAAAGCGAACAGAACCAGGAGAATTTCTTCCTCGACGACGAGCAGAAAAAGACACTGACAAAGGTGATGGGACAGAAGATCGAGCAGGCTGTCGTCGAAAGCGTCTCATATGACGAAAACGGCCGCCGCATCGGTGCTCCGCAGAAACACACTCTCACGCGCACGAACGGTGGCAGATGGCATGTCGTCAACTACGACGTGCGCTTTTAGAAAGGAGCGGTCATCATGAACAGTCGCTTTGTCAAGATCCTCTGCGCTCTTTGCGCTTCCGTCCTGATCGCCGTGCCATCATATTCCGCGCCGCAGGAAGAAGCCCCTGCCAAGCCCGACCTGACGCTTGGATACATCGCAAGCGTTTGCAACCGCTCACGAAAGATCTTTTTGGACTTCGACAGCAATTCCTCGAAGCTGACGCGCGCCTCGGGCCGCGACGTGCTGGAAACGATCCAGGCGCAGCTGCGCGACTCGCCCGTCAAAGATCCTAAAACCCTTGTGTACCCTGCCAAGGACCATCCTGATTATCAACAAACGATCACGACCTACAACTCGCTCTGGCGTGTCGATTCACAGCTGCGTCCCGCGGCGCTTCGCCTCATCAGCAGAATGGATGTCTGTTTCATCCCCGAAAGGATCCAGCGTTTTTCTCTGGCATTCGATTATCTCAACGACGAGCCGGGACTTCACTCGGCGCTGAAGGATTACAACAGCGTTTTCGAGGCCGCTCTTGAGACGATCCGCACGATGGAGCGCAACGATGTAGCCAATTTCACGCCGGACGAAGTGCTCATCCACTCCAATATGGAGATTTTCTTCTCCGTAAAGGGCGCGCCCAAGGGCAGTTTCGACCGCCAGATGCGCGCCGCCGACCGTTATCTTGAAATGCTCAAGCCCGATCAGCTCAATCAGTTTGCTGCTGATCTTCTTTCGGTCGAGGAGGCACTCAAAGAACTTCAGCAAAAAACAAATGAGATCAACGCCTGGCTGAAAACGCGTCAGTGGAGCGAAGAGCCGATCAGCGTCGCCGCTGGATACGAACTGCTGGGCATCCGCGTGGAACAGACGATCAAATCCGCCCGCGAACTGCTCGCCAAGATCGACAGCGACAGCACGAAAGCGGGCAAGATCCGCAGCGGCACGTTTATCCAGGGCGGGATGATGGACTTCTCCGACATCAGCGGCGCCGAGAAAGGCCAGCCGCAGTACCGCATCCGGTCGCGCCGGGCATTCCGACAGGTTCGCGAAAGCTACAACAGCGCCGCAGGACGGCTGAGCGAACGTCACAAAAACGACGCGAACTTCAAGCCTCTGAGCTGGTAGCTATTTTCTTTCAGAAAGCGAGGAATCGTTCATGAAAAAATACTTACGCGCGCTCGCCGCATCGCTCTGCTTTGCCGCCTGCGGCGCAGCCGCCTGGGCCGCTGTCGATACGTCGCAATTCAAAAAAGAAGCCGATTTTGCTGAGCATTACCTGAAAGAATATGAAAATGAAGTCGCCCGCGCCCGCGGGCAGAAAACGCTGTACCGCTACGAGCGCGAGGCGCTGACGCGTATCCGCAGCCTGATGCAAAAGTACCCCGACAATCCGCGCGTAAAGCAGCTCTTCGACCGTGCCCGTAAGGCCGCCATGCGCAGCGAAGGCGACTTTATCGAAATCACGCCAACCATGGTCCAGTACCTCAAGAACGAAGAAGAACTGCGCCGCATCATCTGGGGCAAGAGCGAAAAAGAATGGAAAAACCGCCTCGCTTCGATGGGCGACGCGTTCCTTCCCAAGACCTACCCCACGCCTGATTACACCGAGGTGAGCATCGACGACCTGAAAGACAAGTACGTTGTCATCGAAGACGTGCGCTACCCTGCCAATCAGTTCGTCGGCGCCACGGGACAGTACATCGCCTGCGGCAAGCCCTCCACAGGGTACTACTTCATCAACCTCAGCGGACGTCACTGGGTAGCCCCCTACGAAGCCGTCAAGCGCTACCGCCGCACCTGCGACAGCTCGATGGACGACGTGCAGAAGTGGACAGTCCTCGGCAAGATCACCGACATCGCCAGCGAGATCCCCGAAGCCGGCGAACAGAAAGTGGGCTCGTTCCAGTTCGGCTGGATCGTGGAGCCCGTCGCGCTGATGGTGCCCGGACATGTCGCCTCGTTCTTTGACCGAGACAACGAAAAGCAGGCCTACTTCTCCGGCGAAAGCGAAGTCAGGTCTATCAAAGAAAAGTGGCTCACCGTCAAGAGCATCCCCGACGACGTGACGCCCGAACGGCTGATGGAGATCTTCATGACCGCCATCCGCGAGAAGAATTACGAGCTGTACTTGCAGTGCATCCAGCCCGAGCGTCTCGAAGGCGTCTACGGCGCGGCCAACGGCGACTATTTCTGGGATCTCCACCAGGAGCGATTCCACAGGGAGTACGTCCACGCCACGTTCGGCAAGGCGAAGATCGAAGTGATCAAGGGCTTTGACGACACCAACGACCTGAAGAACTTCTTCCTCGACGAAAAACAGCAGGACACGCTCAAAAAGGTCGGCGGCGAAAAACTGGAACAAGCCACAGTCGAGAGCAAAGCCTGGGATAAAAATGGCAGGCAGATCAACCAGCCTGTGCTGCATAGAC
>JAGAYQ010000271.1 GCA_017940445.1 Pyramidobacter sp.
GCTTCGCGCCAGACGCGCGTATTTGGTCCACGTCACGATGGTGAGCGCGATCATCGCGTTGACCAGGCTGCCGCCCAAAATCCCCGCTACGGCAATGGCGAGAATCATGCCGGGGAACGAGATCATCATGTCAGAAGTGCGCATGATGACCGTGTCCGCAAAGCCGCCGAAGTAGCCGGCGACCACGCCCAGCGACGTGCCGACGATGAAGACCACCGTCACCAGCACCAGCACGCTTGAAAGCGACGTGCGCGCGCCGTAGAGGATGCGGCTGAAGCAGTCGCGTCCCAGCTTGTCGGTGCCGAACCAGTGCGCGGCCGAGGGCGCCTGAAACGCGTCGCGCATCCGCGCACGCAGCGGGTTGTACGGCGTCAGCTCAGGAGCAAATACGGCAACGAGCACGAGCAGCAGCACGAGCAGCGACATCACCTGAAAGGCGCGGTTGTGCTTGAGGCCGTTCCAGAGATTCTCCATTTAATGTCCCGCCTTTCTCAGCCGCGGATCGAGCGCCGTGTAGGAAATGTCGACAGCGAGGTTGATGACCATGTACATCAGCGCGATCCAGAGCACGATCCCCTGCACAAGCTGGAAATCACGGTAGATGATCGACTCAACGGCCAGATACCCCAGCCCCGGCCAGGAGAAGACGATCTCCACCACAGCCGAGCCTCCCAGCAGGCTGCCGAACGACAGCCCCAGCAGCGTGATCAGCGGCAGCATCGCGTTGGGCAGCACTTCCTTCCAGAGGATGTAGCGCTCCGTCATGCCGCGGGCGCGCGCCCCCGTCACATAGTCCTGATGCAGCTCCTCCAGCACGGCGGCGCGCACCTGGCGCGTGTACTTCGACGCCATGACGATGCCCAGCGTCAGTGCCGGCATGATGATGTTGCGGAACGACATCGAGCCGCCGACGATCGGCAGCCATTTCAGCTTCAGCCCGAACGTCCACAGCAGCATCAGCCCCATCCAGAAGTTGGGGATCGAAATGCCCATGAACGTGATCGAGCTCGTGAACCAATCGAACAGGCTGTTCTGCTTCACGGCCGAGTACACGCCGAGCGGCAGCGACACAGCCAGCATGAAGACCGTCGCCGCCAGCGACAGATACAGCGTCGGCACCAGAGAGATCATCAGCTGCTCGATCACAGGAGCCTTGACCGTGTAGGAAAAGCCCAGATTGCCCCTCAGCGCCCGGCCAAGCCAGCCGAAATACTGGAAGATGAAAGGCTTGTCCAGCCCCAGCTCGGCACGCAGCGCGTCGAGTTCCTGCTGACTTACGATGATGTCCTCGTTTCCGGCGATCATCTGCCGCACGGGATCTCCCGGCGACAGCATGACCAGCGCGAACGTGATGAAGCTGATGCCCAGCAGCACGAGCGCGATCTGTATCAGCCTCCGCGCAAGGCGTTTCCACGACACTTTCGGCCATCCCCTCTCGAAAAAAATCGCGCCGCCGCAGCGCTTTCTGCAATAATCTGCGTGAAAGTCGCCGCCGGCGGCGCGAGCTCATCCTGCGATAAAAAATGCGCCGATCCTCGTTTTTGTACGAAAATCGGCGCATCCGCATTCATGTGCACGATCGCCACACGCCCTGTGCAGAGGCGCATGACAGTTCAAAGAAAGATGCAAGTCTTCTGACTCGCGCTCCGAAAAGGAAAAAATCACGCTCCTTTTCACGCTCCCATCCTACCTTCCCATGGATCGCAAATCGTTCCACAGTGGCGGACTTTCGTCCAGACGCTCATGCGCCTTCGGCGGGCTCTCGCGCTTACAGTGCCGGCAACGCGGGGCTTTCAACCCCATTCCATCTGACGCTTCCGCCTGGTCC
>JAGAYQ010000272.1 GCA_017940445.1 Pyramidobacter sp.
GGGCGCCGCCGCCAGTAGGCCAGATTATGACGGCTTTCATGTCCTTCGCGCGCAAAACTGGCGATCTCGTACTGCTTCAGGCCTTTTCGCGGGAAATAATACTGCGCCCAGCGGTAAAACGGGTACCCGTCCGGGAGACCTTCGGGCGTATGTTTCCCCCAAAAGCTGTCCGGCTCGATCGTCAGCTGATATACCGACACGTGCGTCACACCCGTGCCGACGATCCCGCGCATGTTCTCGTGCCAGATGCGCATCGTCTGTCCTGGCAGAGCAAACATCAGATCTGCGCTGACACGAAAGCCGGCGTCCAGACACTGGTCGATCGCGCGCAGGGCCTCGGAGGCCGTATGCGGCCGCGCCATACGCCTGAGTTCAGCGTCGTTCAGCGACTGCACGCCAAGGCTGATCCTCGTGACGCCGCTCGCGCTCCAGAGCGCAAGCTTTTCGGCATCCACGCTGTCTGGATTCGCCTCGACTGTCCATTCGCAGTCCTTCGACCGCGGCAGATCGTCAAGGGCTTTTATAACCGTCTTCCAGCATTCAGCCGGGAGATACGACGGTGTGCCGCCGCCAAAGTAGATCGTTTCAAGTTGTTTTTTGCTCAGATATTCGCGCAGCGTTTGCAGTTCTCTGACAGCGCATTTTGTCCAGCGTTCGATCTGCCCGCTTTGAGGGCGAAAACTGTAAAAGGCGCAATACGGGCACTTGGAACGGCAGAACGGGACATGAATGTAAAGCGAAATGCCGCTATTTTCCATCCTCGTCGTCATTCACGTCAAGGAACGAAAGGAACGCATCAGGCGGGATGGAGACTTTGCCGATCTGCTTGAGCCGCTCCTTGCCCTTTTTCTGCTTTTCGAGCAGCTTGTTCTTGCGCGAGACGTCGCCGCCGTAGCACTTGGCAAGAACGTCCTTGCGAAGGGCACGGACATTGGTGCGCACGATCACCTTTTTGCCGATCGAAGCCTGGATCGGCACTTCAAAGAGCTGGTTCGGGATCAGCGTCTTCAGCTTCATGGCCGAAGCGTGACCGCGATGATAGGCATCGTCTGCATGGCAGATGAACGAGAACGCGTCGATCGGCTCCTGATTGATGAGCATGTCCACCTTGACCAGATTTGAGGCTTTGAAGCCGATATGCTCGTAATCCAGCGAAGCATAGCCGCGCGTGAGCGACTGGAGCTTGTCGTAGAATTCGACGATGAACTCGGCCAGCGGCAGGTCGTAAACGACGCGCGCGCGTTCGGGAGTGATGTAGTCGAGGTTGAGATAGACGCCGCGTTTGTCCTGACAGAGCTGCATCACCTTGCCGACGTAGTCCTTCGGCGTGTACACAGTCAGACGGATCATCGGCTCCTGAACTTCCTGGATGTCGCCCTCCGGAGGAAAATCCGTGGGACGATGCGCCTCGATCACCTCGCCCGTCTTTTTGACGACGCGATAAACAACGTTTGGCGCTGTCGCCACAAGATGAACATCAAATTCCCGTTCAAGCCGCTCGCGCGAGATATCCATGTGAAGAAGCCCCAGGAAGCCGCAGCGGAAACCGAAGCCCAGTGCCGTCGACGTTTCAGGATCATACGTCAGCGAAGCGTCGTTGAGCTTGAGCTTTTCCAGGGCATCACGCAGCTGAGGAAAATCGTCGCGCTCCACAGGATACAGTCCGCAGTACACGACCGATTTGACCGGCTGATAGCCCGGCAGCGCCTCTTCAGAAGGATTGGCAGCATTCGTCACGGTGTCGCCGACGCGGGCTTCATCAAGAGTTTTGATGCTCGCTGTGAAATAGCCGACCTCGCCGGCGCCGAGCCGGTCAACAGGGGTCCAGCCGGGAGAGAAGACTCCAACTTCCTCGACCGTGTATGAGGCCCCAGTCGCCATCATCTTCACGATATCGCCCGCTTTGATCGTCCCGTTCATCAGGCGGATGTAGCAGACGATGCCGCGGTAATTATCGTAGACAGCATCAAAGATCAGTGCCTGGAGAGGCGCGTCGTCGCTCCCCTGGGGATGCGGGATGCCGGAAACGATCTGTTCGAGGATGTCGGGGATGCCGGTTCCTTCCTTGGCGCTGCAGCAGACCGCTTCGGAAGCGTCGATGCCGATCACGTCCTCGATTTCATGCCGGATCTCCTCGGGACGCGCCGAAGGCAGATCGATCTTGTTCAGCACGGGCAGAACGGTCAGGTCATTGTCGACGGCCTTATAAGCATTTGCCAGCGTCTGTGCCTGCACGCCCTGCGTGGAGTCGACGACGAGCAGAGCGCCTTCGCAGGCCGCAAGCGACCGCGAGACTTCGTAGCCGAAGTCGACATGCCCGGGCGTATCGATCAAGTTGAGGATGTAGTTTTCGCCGTCCCTGGCTTTATAGTTCATACGCACGGGAACGGACTTGATCGTGATCCCGCGTTCGCGCTCGATATCCATGTTGTCGAGGATCTGCTCTTTCATGTTGCGCTTTGCGACCGTGCCAGTCATTTCCAAAAGACGGTCTGCAATCGTCGACTTGCCATGGTCGATGTGCGCGATAATAGAGAAATTGCGTATTTTTCGCAAATCAGCTGTCACAGTGTCTCTTCCTTTCCACATCGCGAGGACGGAGCCGCGCGACTTTTTCAAGCGTAGTATATCCGATTTTTCCCCCGTCTTCAAAGGTTTTCGTTAAAAAACACAGGTTTTAAGGCTGAAAAAAACGACTTTGGCCCGAGAGGCAAAAAACTTTTCAATTTTATAGTCTGCATTTAATTTTTGCGCATTTGTGTCATATCTTTCGTTTCATCGTTTTACATGAGAATAAATCTGAATAAACAGCTTGTTTCATCAAAAACGCACAGAATTCTTTCATTGACTTTTACTTTTTGATGAAGAATAATGTCCGTATGAACGCGCGCATTTTTCAGTTCCCGCCGCGTTCTCCTTTTCCTTTGTCCCGTTTGTTCCACAGCATAAAGGATATTCTCGTGTCTGTAAAGAGCAAATGAGATGCGGAAAAGGCTCTGCGTCCGCTGTATATGGCCGCTAGCGCTCACTTACTCGCAAAATTTTTCAGAAAGAGGTATCTACTGATGACTTACGGAATCCGTCTGCTTGTTTTTCTCAAGGAAGGCGTGCTTGACACGCAGGGCAAGACTGTGGCCGCTTCTCTCAAGGGGATGGGCTACAGCTGCCTGAAGGACCTGCGCGTCGGGAAATATATTCACCTCGACGTAGAGGCGTCAAGCGAAGCCGAGGCGGTCGCGCAGGTTGAGAAAATGTGCGACGACCTTCTGGTCAACGACATCATCGAAGAGTTCAAGGTCGAGACCGAGGCGGCGCGCGCATGAAGACCGCAGTCGTCGTTTTTCCCGGCAGCAACTGCGATCAGGATGCCGTCAAGGCTGCGGGCGCAGTCTCGGGCGGTTCTGCTGTTACAGTCTGGCATAAAGACAGCGCGCTGCCGGCCGGCACCGATCTGGTGATCCTCCCCGGCGGTTTCTCGTACGGCGATTATCTGCGCAGCGGCGCGATGGCGGCCAACTCCGCCATCATGAACGCTGTGATCGAATTTGCGAACAAGGGCGGCCTGGTCCTTGGCATCTGCAACGGTTTCCAGATCCTCACGGAAAGCCGTCTGCTTCCCGGCGCGCTGCTCCAGAATGACTGCCAGCATTTCGTATGCAAGCCTGTCACGCTCCGCGTCGAACGCGCCGATTTGCCCTTCACGCTGGATTACAAAAAGGACGAGATCGTCACGATCCCGATCGCACACGGCGAAGGGCGGTACTATGTCGATCCCGAAGGACTGAAAGTGCTTGAGGGCGAAGGCCGCGTCGCTTTCCGCTACTGCGACGCCTGCGGAAATATCACCGCTGAGAGCAACCCCAACGGCGCGCTGAACAACATCGCCGGCATCGTCAATGAGCGCGGCAACGTGCTCGGCCTCATGCCTCACCCCGAGCGCTACAGCGAGGACCTGCTCGGTGGTTCTGACGGCGCAAAATTCTGGACTTCCGTGAAAAAATGGCTTGAAGGAGGACGCCGCTGATGAACTACAAAGATGCAGGACTCCGCGAGTCCGAATATCTCTCTCTGAAAGAAACGCTCGGCCGCGAGCCCAACGATCTTGAACTGCGCATCATGGGCGTGATGTGGTCGGAGCATTGCAGCTACAAATCCACCAGACCTCTTCTGAAAAAACTCCCCAAGGAAGGCAAGTACGTCGTCCTTGGCCCCGGTGAAAATGCCGGCATCATCGACGGCGGCGCGGGCGTCGGCATCGCGTTCAAGGTCGAAAGCCACAATCACCCCTCTGCGGTTGCTCCCTATCAGGGCGCGGCGACAGGCGTGGGCGGCATCATCCGCGACATCATCGCACTCGGCGCACGTCCGGTCGCGTCGCTTGACGGGCTCTTCTTCGGCTCCGTCAATTCACCTGTGCACGACGGCGTCGTCAAGGGCGTCGGCGGCTACGGCAACTGCATCGGCGTGCCGACCATCGGCGGCAAGACTTATTATGACCCCACATACGAGGGCAACCCGCTCGTCAACGCGATGAACATCGGCACGGTCAAGGTCGACAAGATCGTCAGCTCACAGACGGCCAAGCCCGGTCAGGCTGTCGTCATCCTCGGTTCGAAAACCGGCCGCGACGGCATTGCCGGCGCCGCTTTTGCCTCGACCGAACTCAAGGACAACACCAAAGAGAGCCGTCCCTCGATCCAGATCGGCGACCCCTTCGTCGAAAAGCTCCTCACGGAAGCCTGCCTTGAAATGCGCGATGAAGGTCTGTTCGTCTCCATGCAGGACATGGGTGCAGCTGGCATCCTCTCGTCCTCGTCGGAGGTCGCCGCAAAAAGCGGCGTCGGCATGACGATCGACTTTGACAAAGTGCCTCTTCGCGCCGAGGGCATGGAGCCTTGGGAGATCGCCCTATCCGAGTCGCAGGAGCGCATGCTGCTGATCGTTGAGGACGCCAAGATGCCCGAGGTGTTCCGCATCGCCGAAAAATGGGGTCTCGACGCTACGGAGATCGGCCGCACCGAAGAAGGCGATCACTACCGTATCTACTGGAAAGGCAAGATCGCCGCTGATGTCCCGGCCACGACGATCGGCAGTGACTGCCCCGTCATCCCTTGGCCGGCTGAACGCCCCGACCTTGAGACGAGATGGAACAAAGAAGTCACCATAGACGCCCCATCCGATCCCGGCAAGGCGCTTCTCGGACTTCTTTCCGACTCTAACCTTCACTGCAAGGAAGACATTTATGTGCAGTATGATTCGATGGTGCAGACGAACACGGTCGTCGGCCCCGGCTCTCCTGTCTGCGCCTTCCGCGTGACCGAGTCCGGCCGCATCTGCGCTGTCAGCATGGAAGCCGACCCGTGGGGCTGCGAGCTTGATCCTGAGCGTGCTACGGCCAATCTGGTTGCCAGATCGTGCCGAGTGCTTTCGGTCGCAGGCGCCGTTCCCGCCGGTCTGACCAACTGCCTCAACTTCCCCTCGCCCGAGAAGCCCAAGCATTTCTGGGTGCTCTCGCACAGCGTCGAAGGCATGGCCGCCGCCTGCAAAGCGCTCGACTGCCCCGTCGTCTCCGGCAACGTCAGCCTCTACAACGAGACCTCCGTCACGGCGATCCTGCCCACGCCGCTGCTTGGCGTTGTCGGCATGGTCGAAGCGCCCGCGATCCTCAAATCCGGCTCCTGGAAGGAAGGCGACCTGCTTTTCCTTGCCGGGCTCAACACCCCCACGCTGGCTGCGAGCGTTTACCAGCGCCATTACGGTCATGATTTTGCCGGCCGTCCTCTGCCCTTCGACGCCGAGAAGGAAAAGGCTTTCAAC
>JAGAYQ010000273.1 GCA_017940445.1 Pyramidobacter sp.
CCACAACCTATGGGCTGCATGCTATAACAAAGGACTTTTGCCGCTGATCTTGTAAAGGTATTCATCAGCGATCCTGAAACGGTTATGTACGGCACGCAGTTTTTGCAGGCGCGGTGCTTCGCCACGCCGTTCATGTTCCTCAGCTTCCACATGGTGTACACGATGCAGGCGATCGGCAAGGGGCGCGTCTCGTTCGCGCTGGCGGCGATCCGGCAGCTGGCGCTGAACATCCCGCTGCTGTTCGTGATGAACGCGCTGTTCGGCATGAAGGGCATTGTCTGGACGCAGGTGACGGCAGACATTCTCAGCGTGATCGTGAGCTATGTGATCTATCACGCGGTGTGCGGAAAGCTGTTTGCGGTTCAAAACGGCTAGGGCGCGCATGCAAAAAACACCGGAAAACTTCCCCAAGCGGGACGTTCTCCGGTGTTTTTTCTGTCGCAAGCTTTCGGCAGCCAAAGAATACTGCTTCATGCCAGTCACGCGGCTGATTAAACGTGCTGATACAGCTGTCCATATTCTTTGGAATCTTTTATTCTTGACACGGTTAAGGAAAAATGATACATTCATGAGGAAATTTGGTGCTCTTTTGCTTTAAAGAGAGTAACTTATTTCCCATTTGCGCGGCAGATGGCAGTGGCATCGAGTGTTTTGTGAGGCTTTTCATATCTTGGTCAGGAAGGTGGTTTTTCTGATGATGAAGAAGTTCATGGGCATTCTGGGAGCGGCTGTGGTGGTTTCGCTGTGTGCGGCTGGTTTTGCGGCTGAGGCTGCGGACGGCTGGAAGCCGGACGGTGAGGTCAAGTTTGTCGTGTGCTCGTCCGCCGGCGGCGGCAGCGATATCTACACGCGCAAGATGATCGACATTATCAACGGCGAGGGCATCGCCGACACGAAGTTCGTCGTGGATTACATGACGGACGGCGGCGGTGAATCTGGTCGCCAGTACGTTTCGAAGGCCCGCCGCGGCGACAGGATGCTTGTCGCGATGGAGTACGGCGGATTTGCGAACATGCTGCTCAACACCACGTTCCGCATTGAGGATTTCCGCTGCGTGGCCGTGGTGGCTGAAGAGTGCCAGATCCTCCTTGCGACTCCCAAGGTCAAATACGCCTCGCTGAAGGACGCCATCGAAGCGGCGAAGAACGGCACGATCGTCACGATCGCCGGTTCCGGCCAGGCGGATCAGCAGATGTACAGCATGATGTGCAAGGAGTTCGGCCTGACGAGCAGCCAGATGACCTACATCCGCTGCAGCTCCACGAGCGAGGCTATCACGAACTGCCTCGGCGGTCACAGCGACTACGTGTTTGCCCGCGCCTCTGCGTGCATCTCCTACGCCGAAGCTGGCGACCTCAAGCCCGTTGTGGCGCTTCAGGAAAAGCGTTTCTCCGGCAAGCTTGACTGCCCGACGATCAGCGAGCTCGGCTTCAATACGATCAAGGTCCCGCTGTGGCGCGGCGTGTGCGCTCCTAAGCGCTGCTCGGACAAGGCGTATGCGTTCTACTGCGACGCTTTCAAGAAGATGGCTGAGAGCAAGCGCTGGAGCGAAGAGTACTGCGCCAAGTATCAGGCGACGCCGCTGGCGTTCTTCGGCGCCGACGCTGAGAAGTACATGAAGGCCTCTCAGGAAGCTTACCTGGCCAACGTCGCCAGCAAAAAGTAAGCCGGGAGCCTTGCGGTGAAAAATTTGTCCAAATATGCAGTCCCGTTTGCCGTCACGCTGACGGGACTGTTTTTTACGGTTTACACAGTCGCTCATTATCAGCTGTATGACGCGACGATGGGACCGATGCAGGGCGCGCTGCCGACGGGCATTGCCGCCCTGCTTACGCTCTTTGGGCTTGTCGCGTGTCTCAAGACCAGCAGCAGTGAAGCCGTGCCGCTTGATCTGCGCAACTGGAGCGTGGTCGCGGCGGTTGGTGCCGTGATCGCGGCGACGCATGTGATCGGCTTTTTGCCGTCAATTTTCGTGTTCCTGTTCGCGTGGCTGAAGTTCAAGGAACGTCTGCCCTGGAAGACGACGATCATCGTGACAGTTGTGATGGCGGCTTTTGTTTTGGGCGTGTTCGTGTGGTGGATGCAGATTCCGTTTACGCCGGGCATCCTCTTTGAGGATCTGTGGGGGTAGAGCGATGCTTGAAAATTTTGCAATGCTCTGGGGCGGCATCGAGTCCCTTCTCACGGTTGAAAACCTGCTCATCGTTCTGATCGGGACGCTGGTGGGCATCATGATCGGCGCCATCCCCGGCATCGGTTCGCTGTCGGGCTGCGCCATCCTGCTGCCCATGACCTACAACTTCGAGCCGACATCGGCGATCGTGCTTCTGGCGACGATCTACTATTCGACCATGTTCGGCGGCAGCATCAGCGCCATCCTGCTCAACATCCCCGGCGACAGTCCGGCGGTCATGACGGCGCTCGACGGCTATGCCCTGGCCCGCAAGGGCAAGGCAGGCAAAGCGCTGGCAGCGGCGACGATCTCGTCGTTCATCGGCGGCCTTATCGGCATGCTGATCCTTGTCAGCACGGTCATGTGGCTGGCGCGCTTCGGCCTGAACTTTGGCAACGCGGAAATGACGACGCTTCTGCTGCTGGCGCTGGTGTCCATCAGCTGGCTCATCGGCGACAGTCCTGTGAAGGGCATCGTCTCGACGCTGATCGGCGCGCTGCTGGGCTGTCTCGGCATGGACGCGATCCTCGGCACGGCGAGACTGAACTTCGGCAACACGGCGCTGATGGGCGGCATCAAGTTCGCGCCGCTGGTCATCGGTGCGGTGGGTTTCTCTCAAGTCATCAAGATGGTGACTGAAAAGGACGTTTCCTGCGACACGAAGCTGTCCATGCGCGAATCGATGCTGAACGCTCATGAGTTTATGCGCATCCTGCCGGTTTCGCTCCGCTCGGGCTTTATCGGCACGTTTGTCGGCGTGCTCCCCGGCGCCGGCGCTACGACGTCCAGCTTCCTCAATTACGCGATCCAGAAAAAAACGTTCAGGAGCGAAGTCCCTCTTGGTGAAGGCGCTATTGAGGGCATCGCCTCCAGCGAATCGGCGAACAACGCTGCCGCCGCGGGCGCGTTTGCTCCGCTGCTGGCGCTCGGCATCCCCGGTTCCGGCACAGGGTCCATCCTGCTGGGCGGACTGCTGATGTGGGGGCTCCAGCCCGGACCGCTCCTGTTCTCGACCGATCCCGGCTTTGCCTGGGGCTGCATCGCTTCGCTGTTTTTGGCGAACGGCATCGCCGTCGTCTGCGCATTCTCGATGATGCCTCTGATGACGCGCGTCATCACGATCTCCAACAAGATCCTGATCCCGACCATCACGGTGGTGTGTGCGGTCGGTTCGTTCAGCGCCACAGAGTCGATGTACGGCCTGTACATCATGTTTTTCTCCGGCATCGCGTGCTATCTGCTTGACCGTGACGGGTATCCCATGGCACCGCTGCTGCTGTCGTTTGTTCTGACACCGCTGTTTGAGAAGTACATGCGCCGCGCGTTTTCCGCCTCGGCCGGCCATGTGGAGATCTTCTGGCAGTCCGCCATCTGCAAGACATGTCTGGCGCTGTTTGTGTTCTTCCTTGTCGCGCCGATGGTCAAGACTGCTGTCATGAAGCGCCGCGCCGCGCGGAAGCAGAGCGGCGGAAACGCCTGATTTGCATAGAACGCAGGAAGGAGACTGCAACAACCATGGCTGAAAAAAAGAGACTGGGAATTCTGCTTGGCGATTCAGCGGGCGTCGGTCCCGAGATCGTCGCTGACGTCGCGGCCGAAGGACTAATCAGCGAACTGTGCGAGCCCGTGATCATCGGCGACGTGCGCCAGTTCAAGCAGGGCCTGAAGGTCATGAAAAAGGAGTGCCCGCACTACGTCGTCGATGAGTCGCTCCGGCTTGATCCGTCCAAAGGCATCGCCGTGCTCGATACCGGCGATCAGGACCCGGCGAAGGTCACGATGGGCAAGGTGCAGCCCTACTGCGGCGCTGCTGACGTGAACGCCATCCGCCTGGCGTGCCGCCTCTGCACCGAGGGCAAGCTCGAAGGCTACATGTACGGCCCCCTTTCCAAGGGAGCCATGATCGAAGGCGGCATGGAGCAGGAGAGCGAGGCTGAGCTGATGGGCCACGAATTCGGCCTGAAAGGCGCCTACGGCGAGATCAACATGCTCGGCGACCTGATGACCGTGCGCGTCACGAGCCACATCCCCGTCAGCGAGATCAGCGCTCATCTCAATCAGGACAACATCCTCCAGACGATCGAGCTGGCGTACAACACCTCGAAGCGCTTCGGCGTGAAAGATCCGGTCGTTGCTGTAGCGGGACTCAATCCGCACAACGGCGAAGGCGGCAAATGCGGACGCGAGGAGATCGACGTCATCGCTCCGGCGATCGCCAAAGCCGCCGCCCGGGGCTGGAACGTTCAGGGCCCGTTCCCTGCGGACATCGTCTTCATGAGAGCGTTCAAGGGCGAGTTCGATGTCGTTGTGACGATGTATCATGACCAGGGCCAGATCGCGCTGAAGGTGACCGGATTCGACTCCGGCGTGACCATCCAGGGCGGCCAGCCGTACCCGATCACGACGCCGGCTCACGGCACGGCGTTTGGGCGTGCGGGCCAGGGACGCGCCTCCAACCACGCGTTCAAGAACGCGCTGAAAGTCCTCGTGCGGATGGCGGAGAACCGGTAACGTTTGTAACAACAAAAAAGCGGGCAGGAAACAGGGCCGAAAGGGACTGTTTCCTGCCCGCTTCTTTTATGCAGTATCAGGCAGGCGGAATAAAACGAAATGATATAATCGACAAAGGACGCGATACTAGTACAGGAAGAGCAACGCTGTAAAGGAGCGCAGGAAAATGAAAAGATTGCTTTTTATCTGCCATGGCAACATCTGCCGCTCGGCGGCGGCGAAGGTCGTCTTTGAGGAGATGGCGCGCCGCGCCGGCGCATCTGAATGGTTCGATGCGGATTCCGCGGCGACGAGCACCGAGGAGCTTGGCAATGACATCTATCCGCCGATGAAACGCGCCCTTATCGACCGCGGCTATGCGTGCGGTCCTCACCGGGCACGTCAGGCGACGCGGACCGACTGCGAGCGGGCTGATCACATCCTCTGCGCTGATTTCGCCAACGTTCGCAATATGAGGCGCATCGCCGGAGAGAAAAACAGCGGCAAGGTCTCGCTGCTTTTGAGCTGGGCGGGACGGAACGATGAGGTCGCCGATCCGTGGTACACACGGGATTTCGAAGCGGCGCTCGACGACATCGAAGAGGGCTGTTCAGCGCTTTTGAAGACGCTGATGAACGGAGATCAGCAATAACAGCAGGGACGCTGCGGGCAAATGCTCACAGCGTCCCTGTCGTTATGAAATGTTTAGCTCCTACTTCTTGTCGCGGATGGCGGCCTGCGCGGCGGCAAGGCGCGCGATCGGCACGCGGAAGGGCGAGCAGGACACGTAGTCGAGGCCCACTTTGTGGCAGAACTCAACGGACGAAGGATCGCCGCCGTGCTCGCCGCAGATGCCCAGGTGAAGGTCAGGGCGGGTGGCGCGGCCGAGCTTGCAGGCCATTTCCACCAGCTTGCCCACGCCGGTCTGGTCGAGGCGTGCGAACGGATCGTTCTCGTAGATCTTGGTGTCGTAGTAGTACTTGAGGAACTTGCCGGCGTCGTCGCGGCTGAAGCCGAAGGTCATCTGCGTCAGGTCGTTGGTGCCGAAGCTGAAGAACTCGGCCTCGGTCGCGATCTGATCGGCGGTCAGCGCGGCACGTGGGATCTCGATCATCGTGCCGACAAGGTACTTCATGTCGCTGCCGGCTTCGGCGATCAGAGCGTCGGCCACTTTCACGACCACGTCCTTGACGAACTTGAGCTCCTTCACCTCACCGACGAGCGGGATCATGATCTCGGGCACGATGTTCCACTCGGGGTGACGCGCGTTCACAGCCAGCGCGGCCTTGATGACGGCGCGGGTCTGCATCTCGGCGATCTCCGGATAGGTGACGGCCAGACGGCAGCCGCGGTGACCCATCATCGGGTTGAACTCGTGCAGTCCGGTGATGATGTTCTTGATCTGCTCAACGGTCTTGCCCTGAGCCTTGGCCAGCGCTTCGATGTCGGCCTCGTCGGTGGGGACGAACTCGTGCAGGGGCGGATCCAGGAAGCGGATGGTGACCGGGCGGCCTTCCATGGCCTCATAGATACCCTCGAAGTCGGCGCGCTGCATGGGCTCGATCTTCGCCAGAGCGGCGACGCGCTCTTCCTTGGTGTCGGAGCAGATCATCTCGCGGAACGCGGCGATGCGGTCGCTGTCGAAGAACATGTGCTCGGTACGGGTCAGGCCGATGCCGTGGGCGCCCAGCTCGACTGCCTTGGCGGCGTCGTGCGGGTTATCGGCATTGGTGCGGACTTCCAGGCGGCGATACTTGTCGGCCCACGCCATGACGCGGCCGAACTCGCCGGCGATCTGCGCGTCAACGGTGGGGATGACGCCTTCGTAGATATAGCCTGTGGAACCGTCGAGCGAGATGAAGTCGCCCTCATGGAAGGTCTTGCCGGCCAGCGTGAACTTCTTGTTCTCCTCGTCCATGACGATGTCGCCGCAGCCGGACACGCAGCAGGTGCCTTCGCCGCGGGCAACGACGGCCGCATGAGAAGTCATGCCGCCGCGAACGGTGAGGATGCCCTGAGCGGCCTTCATGCCCTCGATGTCCTCGGGGCTGGTCTCAAGACGGACAAGGATGACTTTCTCCTTGCGGGCGGCCCACTCCTTGGCGTCTTCGGCAGTGAAGACAACCTTGCCGCAGGCGGCGCCGGGCGAAGCTCCCAGTCCCTTGCCGATGGGCTTGGCGGCAGCCAGCGCCTTGGCGTCGAACTGGGGGTGGAGCAGAGTGTCGAGGTTGCGAGGCTCGATCATCAGCACGGCCTGCTCCTCGTTGATCATGCCTTCGTCCACCAGGTCGCAGGCGATCTTGAGGGCTGCATGAGCCGTGCGCTTGCCGCTGCGGCACTGGAGCATGAAGAGCTTGCCGTTCTCGACGGTGAACTCCATGTCCTGCATGTCGCGGTAGTGATTCTCAAGCAGCGAGCAGACTTTGACGAAATCGGCGTAGGCCTGGGGGAACTTGGCTTCCATCTGCGAGATGGGCATGGGGGTGCGGACGCCGGCGACGACGTCTTCGCCCTGGGCGTTGGTGAGGAATTCGCCCATCAGCTTCTTCTCGCCGGTGGCCGGGTCGCGCGTGAAGGCGACGCCGGTGCCGGAGTTGTCGTTGAGGTTGCCGAAGACCATCGGCATGACATTGACGGCCGTGCCCCACGAATAGGGGATGTCGTGCTCGCGGCGGTAGACGTTGGCGCGGGGGTTGTCCCACGAACGGAACACGGCGCGGATAGCTTCGTACAGCTGCACCTTGGGATCGGAGGGGAAGTCGGCGCCGATCTGCTTCTTGTACTCGGCCTTGAACTGCTCGGCCAGAGCCTTGAGGTCGGCGGCGGTCAGCTCGGTGTCGAAGGTGACGCCCTTTTCGGCCTTCATCTTGTCGATCAGCTGCTCAAAGTACTTCTTGCCCACTTCCATGACGACGTCGGAGAACATCTGGATGAAGCGGCGGTAGCAGTCATACACGAAGCGCTCGAACTTGGGGTCGGGATTGCCCTTGATCATCGCGGCGACGACGTCGTCGTTCAGACCCAGGTTGAGGATGGTGTCCATCATGCCGGGCATCGAAGCGCGCGCGCCGGAGCGGACGGAGACGAGCAGAGGGTTGTTGAGATCGCCGAACTTCTTGCCGTTGATCTCCTCCATCTTCTCGACGTTCTTCATGATCTCGGCCATGATCTCGTCGTTGATCGTGCGGCCGTCCTCGTAATACTGAGTGCAGGCTTCTGTGGTGATCGTGAAGCCCTGGGGGACGGGCAGACCGATGTTGGTCATCTCAGCCAGGTTGGCGCCCTTTCCGCCGAGCAGCTCGCGCATCTTGGCGTTGCCCTCGCTGAACAGGTAAACGTATTTCGTCATGCAAAGACCTCCTGATATGAAATCAATGATCCGTTTTTGCCGCACGGCGCGGTAAAGCGGGTCATTTTTGTACTGAACGAACGTGCGTCAGCCGGTGCTGCAGGCGGGCTTGAAGGAGCAAGCTGCCGCCGGCTGGCGAACTTATGAATTATATTTCTAATCCCGCCCATTGTCAAATTTTTTGCATTGCCCGGACATCACGGCTGGATGAATAAAGCACAAGTATAAAGATCATAAAAATTGTTTTAACTGTTCGTCCTCACCTTGGCTCTCTGTCTGCATCTTGCTCGCGCGGTGGAAAAGCGGAAAACGCTGTGATACAATCGGCGCGGCATGAAACATAAGATTGGCTTCATGGCAAAAGAGTTTTTTTTCGGAGGCAAAACATGAAAAAATCATCTTCTTTTTCATGGCTCAAACTGGCAGGCGGCATTGCGATGATCGCTGCGGCCTGTCTGGGCATCGAAGAGTTCCGCCGGCGGCAGACGCCCGTCGAGGAGCCGGAGATCGTGCGTCCTGTGCGCACGACTGTGCTGGGGAATTATTCAGGCGGCACTGTGCAGCATTATTTCGGCACCGTGCAGGGCGCTCAGCGCGTCAACCTGTCGTTCCGCGTTTCCGGTACGCTGAAGGAGCTTCCGGCGGAAAAGGGCGCGATGGTGAAAAAAGGCGATGTCCTTGCTCGTCTCGACCCGCGCGATTTCCGCACGCGCCTGGAACAGGCGCAGGGAGTGCTCGCTCAGGCGCGCGCGCAGTACAGCGACGCTGCGGCCAACTTCAAGCGCTACGAAGAACTGTATAAGCAGAAGGTCATTGCCGCCGCAAAATATGACGGCTACAAGGCGCAGCTGAGCGTGACAAGGTCGGCCGTGAAGCAGGCTGAAGCCGGCGTGTCCGCTGCGCGCGACGCTCTGCGCGACACCGAGCTGCGCGCCCCCTTCGACGGCGTCGTCGCCGAGCGGATGACCGAGAACTTTCAGGACGTGGTCGCCAAGCAGCCCGTGCTGAGTCTTCAAAACATCTCGACGCTGGAGATCGTTTTCAGCGTTCCCGATTCCGACGTACAGCGTGCGCCGGTGCCGTCGAAGATCGACATGAAAGGTTTGGCGCGCGCCTCGGAAGCGTTTTCGCTGACGGCGCGGTTCGATGCCATTCCGGGACGGGATTTCCCTGTGAAGCTGAAAGAGTTCGGAGCACAGGCCGATCCCGGTACAAAGACGTATCCCGTCACCGTGACCATGCCTCAGCCGGAAGGCGCGCGCGTGCTTCCGGGAATGGCGGTGAGCGTGGCGGTGGATTATGGCGGAAGCCGGAAGCAGGAGACGACGTTCCTCGTGCCGCAGTCGGCTATCCTCGGCGATGTCGTGATGCGCTCCGTCTGGCGCTGCAAAGACGGCTCCGTCGAGTCGATCCCTGTGGCGGTCCTTGCGGCGCACGGGAACAGCGTCGAGATCAGCGCC
>JAGAYQ010000274.1 GCA_017940445.1 Pyramidobacter sp.
GAGGAGCGCGAGTTCGTGCTTTCGCACATCCTGCCGAAGATGCTGATCGCCGGCTTCACTACGGTGACGATCGCATCGGTGTTCCTGGCGGGCTTCCTGGTCAAGTTCTTCTAAAAACGTAAAAGCAAATTCATACTGTTTTTCGTTAAAACGGTTCACGTCTTTTTAGCCGTTTTATGACGCCGGCGTCGCGTCGAAAAAAGCATGAGACGGCGTGGCGCCTGTAAGGCGCGGCCTCGCGATGAGCTTTTTAATCACGAAACAGTATCAAAAGCTCAACACAAAGACACAAAGGCCCGAAGGCGCAAAGAAAGACAAATGCAAAAGCTGACTTTTCTGAAAATGCCTGAGTGCATGAACGCAGAGGCGTTTTTCGCGTGCCGGGTTCGCCTTTTTGGAGCAAACGGAGTATGATACTGCCTGTGCGGCATTCAATTTAAAAGCTGCCAGCTTTTCCGGCGGAACGTGAATTTTTAGGAAAAAGGAGTTTTTGAAATGGACATGAACGACAGCGTCAAACGCGCATCTGAGATGGCGACAGAGCTTCGCCACGAGCTGCATCTGCACCCGGAGCTTCCCTGGTGCGAAGTGGAGACGACGAAAAAAGTCGCCGCCAAGCTGGCCGAACTGGGCGTGCCCGTCATCAAGATGGGCTTTAAAGGCACGCAGTGCGGCCTCATCGCCGAGATCAAGGGCGCTAAGCCCGGCCCCGTGCTGATGGTGCGCGCCGACATCGACGCTCTGCCCGTCACCGAGAACGAAGATCTGCCGTACCGCTCGCAGTGCGACGGCGTCATGCACGCCTGCGGACACGACGCGCACACCGCTGTGCTCACCGGCGTGGCTCAGGTGCTCAAGGAGCATCAGGACGAGATCTGCGGCTCTGTGCGGCTGCTTTTCCAGCCCGCGGAAGAGGCCGGTCCCGGCAGCGGCGCGCCCGCGGTCGTCGCTGACGGCGCGCTTGAAGGCGTCGACGCGATCATCGGCGAGCACGTGCAGAGTATGCAGGAAGCCGGTACCATCGGCTGGAAGAAGGGGCCCTTCATGGCCTCCGCCGACACCTGGGACATCGTCATCCACGGCAAGGGCGGCCACGGCTCGCGTCCGCACAGCTCCGTCAACCCCATGCTCTGCGCCGCCGCGCTCGTCCACGCGCTGACGGCCATCGTGCCGCAGGAGACGAACGCGCTCTATCCCACCGTGGTCGGCATCGGCGCCATCAAGGCCGGCGAGGCCCGCAACGTCATTCCCGACACCTGCACGATGTGCGGCACGGTGCGCTGCTCCAACATGGACGAACGCGCCGCCATGCCTGGCCGCTTTGAGCGCATCGTCAAGGGCACGGCCGCGGCGTGGAACTGCACGGCCGACCTCAACTACCAGATGGTCTATCCCGTCACCGTCAACGACGACGACCTCACCCAGTGGGTGCTCGACGTGACGAAGGCCGAAGGCCTGGGCGACCGCCTCGTCGAGCGCGAGTTCGCGATGGGCAGTGAAGATTTCAGCTATTACGGCGAGAAAGTCCCCGCCGCCTACATCAACCTCGGCATGGGCACCGACGCCCCGCATCACAGCCCCGGCTTCCACGTCGACGACGCGGTGATCGAGCTTGGCGTCAAGCTGATGAGCGCCCTGGCGCTGGATTACGGCAAGAGCCATCCGAAGGCGTAAATGCGAATAAACACGCCCGCTCTCGGTGCAAGGCCGGGAGCGGGCGTTATTTTTGACATGCCGCGGCGGAATGTGTAAAAGTATTGCGGATAAAAGCAGAAGGAGGAGAGAACAATGCTCGCGGTTCAGGGATATTTTGACGGCGTCGCGATAAGCCGCTTGAACAAGTGATTGCAAAGCCGAATCAGCGTGTGATCATCACGATCATGGATGAATTTGTGGATTTGGACCAAAGCTCGCGTTCGCGCAATATGCGCGGCGCGTTGTCAGAATATGCCAACCCCGCGCTGGCTGAAAAAGAACAGGGCGCGTGGGAGCGCGCAGTTCGGTAAATTTGCTTCTCCCTGCTCTTTGTGATAAAATTCAGTCATAAAGACCGCCGCCGTGGACGTCGGCGGGGTCGAAACGCAGCTCCTTTCCGGCTGGCTGAACAGCCGGAGCGGATTTACCGCCGGAGCTGTTCTGGGAACCTAGTACGCGGGTTGTGCGGTGAGAGTGAGAATCACCAGCGCGGCCAAAAGAACGGCGACGATTGTCCTGACGACTTTCGCCGCCGTCTTTTTATTCGCCATTTCAGTTCCACCCCCTCTCTGTCTCGATGAAGCCTGAGAAGAATCGGGGCTTGCGCCTGTGAGATCGGAGTCGCCCCGGGTTCTCCGAGGCCGTCCAACGCAAATTGATTGTATCATATCGAGGTATATTTTTGAACCGGCGCGCGTTTCTTTCCGCTTGTCAAACGCCGCGCGCGGTGGTAAACTCTTTGCATCAAACAAACGGGGAGCTCGTGCGCAAGCGGGCTGAGAGGGAGCTGAGGCTCCGACCCGCCGAACCTGTTGGGGTAATGCCCGCGTAGGGAACGCAGAAATTCGCACGAGTTTTTCAGGAGCGCTTCTCACGCGGGAGGCGCTCCTTTTTCGTTCAGCGGCCCCGGAAAATCAGAGAAGGGGAGTCA
>JAGAYQ010000275.1 GCA_017940445.1 Pyramidobacter sp.
CCACGCTGCCTCTGTACACCTTCTGGTCGGCTGGTCTGGTCAACATCTTCATTCCTTCTGGCGGCGGCCAGTGGGCGGTTCAGGGCCCCATCATGATCGAAGCCGCTCAGAAGCTTGGTGCTGACTATGGCCGCGTGACCATGGCTCTGTGCTGGGGCGACAGCTGGACGAACATGATCCAGCCGTTCTGGGCTCTGCCCGTTCTGGCTATCTGCGGTCTTGACGTTCGCGACATCATGGGCTACTGCCTTACGATCGCCCTGTTCGTCGGCATCGTCTGCTCGCTCGGCTTCCTGTTCCTGTAAGCTCGACCGGTTCACGGTCATCAATAACGAAAAAGCCTCCGTTCACACGGAGGCTTTTTTCAAAATGTGCCTTTCCTCCCGCCGCTGGAGGAACGAAAGGAACCTTTGCTATGGATGAAGAAACGCTGGTCTTTGCGTTTGGAGCTTCGCTGCCGTGGGGTGCGATCGGCATTGCTGCCGCTTGGGCTCTGAATCGTTTTCTGCCGCGCTGGCTGCGTCCTGTATGCCGTTCGGTCATTCCCGCTACGGCTGCCGCTGCTGCCGTATGGGACGCCACGGGCGGCGCTCCGCTGTGGATGCCCTGCGCCGCGTGGCTGGTCTGGGCCCTGCTGATGCAGGCGGGACGCGTGACGGGAAAGGGTATCGAGCCCTATGACGATATTGCTGATTTTAAGAAGAAGTTCTTCGGCAAAGGAGAAAGAGCGTAATTATTCGGGACTTTGCCGTGTCCTGGCGTGATAGAGTAAAATAGAGCGACAGAGAACCGTAAACACGGCGCGAGGTACGCAAGCGCTGAACAGCAGCAAGGAGAATGCGCCATGACTCAGTTTGACACGAACATGAAGGCCGTTACGGTACGGCAGCTGATGGATCTGCATATCTTCAAAAAATACATGCGTCTTGTGGCCGGAGAGGGCGGACTTGACCGCCTGGTCGTGCATACGACTGTGTGGGAAGCGCCTGATCTTGCAGCGCAGCTTGAAGGCCGGGAATTTGTGTTCTCTGTCGGATACCTGACGAGAGTCAATCCTGAGCTTGCCCGTCAGGGATTCCAGGAGCTCGCTGACAAAGTATCGGCGATGGGGTTTAAAATCGGCCGGCACATCAAAAAAGTTCCTGAAGAGTATATCCGTATAGCCAACGAAAAGAATCTTCCCCTTTTTGAGATCCAGTCCAGCTGTCTGTTCAAATGGATCATCCAGTCCATCATGGCTGAGATCAATCTGTATCAGGCCAGTGTCCTGATGGAAGTCGATCATTACTTTCAGGACCTGTATGACACTGCGCTTGATGACAGTCGCGATGTACGAATCCTGACGCAGTTTTCCGAGCGCATCCATGCGCCTTGTCTGCTGCTGACAGCTGATCTTCAGACGCCGGTGTGGTCGACGAACTTTGCGCCGCACGAGGAACTTGACAGCATTCTTGAACAGCTGAGGCATGTTTTCCCGCAGAGAGGGTTGACCGAATCTGAATGGCGCTTTGGCGAATGGCACGTCTTTTCGCTGAAAGCGGCGGAACTGCTGCTTGGATATTTGATCGTACGTAAAGCGGATGATCTGAGCGACACATCCCGTCTCATGCTCAAACAGCTGCGTATGCACCTGACGATGAAATGGCTGGAGCGATACAAGGGACGTCAGGATTCTCTCACCCGACTGTGGACTCGCCTGATGAACGCTCCTGCACGTGAGGAGAACGCGATCCGCGAAGCGATGAACGCCAACGGATTTCATCCCGGGGAGCACTTTCGCGTGCTTGTGCTGCACAGCCGTGACGAGCATCCACTGTTTCGCCGGAGCGCGCAGTTTCTCATGGGCACGCTTGGCAATCTTGTCAAAAACAACCTGACGTTGTGGCTTTCAGACGAAGAAGGCGTCCTGATCGTCGACGCAGATAAAGAACAGGAAGAGCCGTATTATCTTTACAAGATGAAAGAGATCCTCGCTGCCGAGAGCGGGGCGATACTGTCTGCAGGGCCGCGTGTGGAAGGTCTGGCTGGCGTTCGAGACAGTTACCGGATCGCCAGCAGCTGTTTCCGCATTGCCAAAAGAAGCTCACTAAACGGAGTGCTGTATTATGAGGATTGGCTTCATGAACTGTCTCTTCTTGGCGGAATCGATGCTCTTGAAACAACACTGTTCATGAAGAAGTTTCTTTTCCCGGTCGTGCATTATGATGCTGAACACGGCAATCATACACTCATGGAAACGATGTCGGTCCTAACAGAAAACAGCACGCTTGCGCAAGCGGCTGAGTCGCTGCACGTTCATGCCAATACTTTGCGGTACAGGATCACCCGCATCAGGGATCTGACGGGGCAGGACCTGTTTGATTACCGGGGGCGCGAACTGCTCTCTCATGCGTTCTTCTGCTACTGTTACCGATATGCCGCTGGGGCTGGCGAATAAAAGACAGTTCAACAATAAACTCAGGCGAAGAGTTTTTCTCCCTTTGCCTGAGCTTTTTTATGGAAAAGGGGAGCGGCAAAAAGTATCGAAGCGGGACTCCCGGTCCTGTTGTACGAAAAATATTGCGAAAGCAAAAAAGTCTTGATAAAATTGTTCTTCTGGGTATACGAAAGTCCCGGACGCTTTTCGCTCGATGCCGGCGCAAGCGACTTTCACATTCCCATGGAATGGCAGCAGCAAGAGGTAACACATGAAACTGATTCAAGGACGCTGGAACACAGCCAAGAGCTTTGCGGCTACTCTGGACAGCCGCGCGGAAGAACAGATCCGGACAGTGTGCGATTCGCCGTATTTTGCAGACTGCAAGATCCGGATCATGCCCGACGTCCACGCGGGGAAGGGCTGCACGATCGGCACGACTATGACGCTGACGAACAAAGTCGTTCCCGGCATGGTCGGCGTGGATATCGGCTGCGGCATGGAGACGGTGCGCATAGCCGAAAAACAGCTCGACTGCCCGGCGCTTGACGCACTGATCCGCAGACGCATCCCCTGCGGCCGTGACGTGCGCACATCTCCGCATGAACTGACTGATCTGATCGATCTGAACGAACTGCGCATCGCTTCGTTTGTGAAGCTCGACTACGCGAGAAACAGCATCGGCACATTGGGCGGCGGCAACCACTTCATCGAGGCGGCTCGGTCGGATGACGG
>JAGAYQ010000276.1 GCA_017940445.1 Pyramidobacter sp.
CGATACGGCCGGCTTCGAGGATCTTGTTCAGCACGTCTTCCTCGACGACCTTCTGCTGAAAGTCGCGCACGGAGCAGCGCTCGCGCATCAGGTCAAGCAGGCCTTCGTTTTCAGCAGCGCACGCAGATGTCGCACACAGGGCCGCGAACAGCGCGCCGATGAACAGTTTTTTGCATTTCATCAAAATCGCCTCCATCAAAATAATCGGTGATGTTAGATACTTCTAACATCACCGATATTGTATCAGGATATTCGTGTTCTGTCACGCATCCGGATCATTCTTCATCGTTCGAATGCGTTGCCCTCGCTCAGCTTTCCCGACTCCATCGAATAGACGCGCGAGCCGTATTTCAGCGATTCCAGATCGTGCGAGACGATGAGCACTGTCATGCCCTCGGCATTCAGATGCGAAAATTCATCCATGATGGACCGCGTCGTTTCCACGTCGAGATCGCTGGTCGGCTCGTCAGCCACGAGCAGCCGGGGCCGGTTGATGAGAGACCGGGCGATCATCGCGCGTCGGAGTTCGCCGCCCGAAAGTTCGGCCGGCATCGAATCGGCCAGATGCGCAATGCCGAAACGATCAAGCAGCAGCCGTGCGGCTCCTTCGATGTCGCCGCCGCGCGGATAGAGGCAGGCGGGCAGCATCACGTTTTCAAGTACTGTCAACGCCGGCAGAGCGGGCGCGTCCTGCGGGATATAGCCAACGACGCTGCCGCGCAGACGCGAAAGCTCGGTGTCGTTTTTGCCGTTCAGGACCTTGCCGCACAGCTCGACCGTGCCCGACGACGGCGACAGCATCCCGGCGGCCATGCCCAGCAGCGTTGATTTGCCGCTGCCGGAGCGGCCGATGATCGTGACGAAATCTCCTTCACGTACCGTCAGGCTGACGTGATCGACAGCCAAAAAGGGCACGCCGCCGCGAACGAACGTGCGGCAAAGATCTTTAAGAATCAATGCTGCGCTCATCGCTCAGTCCCCCTTCATCGTCAGGCTGATGTCGCTCTTCACTGCTTTCATTGCCGGCAGCATGGCACTCGCTGCGCCCGTCAGAACGGAAGCGGCCAGCGCCATGCCGGCCAGGGTGAACAGGACCGGCCATGAAGGCGTCAAAAACGGCAGCTTCAGTGCCCCGGCGACCGCCGGAAGAGCCGCTGCGGCGGCAGCTGCTCCAAGTGCCACGCCGAGCGCCGCGCCGTACAGGCTGATGAGCAGCGCCTCAGCGCCATACAGTGAAAGGATCCTGCGCCGTGAAGCCCCCAGCGCGCGCAGCACGCCCATCTCACTTCTGCGTTCGTTCACCGTGAGCGCGAACAGCAGCGCGATCACCAGCACGGCCAGCGCCCAGATCAGCACCGTCGCGCCGCGGATCATCCACGATACGAGCGCCAGGCTCGAACCGATGGCGCTGACGAATTTCTTGGAAAAGAGCGCGTACACGTCGTCGTCGCTCATCTTTCTGTTGATCTCGCGCGCGACAGCTGTCGAGTCGACACCGGGACGAAGCCGCAGCATCACCGTCGAGATCAGGCTGCCGTCTTTGCTGAGCGGATGCTGAAAGATGTTTTCCGCCGCTTTCGCCAGATCGGCCGCCGTCTTCCGCGTCACGAAGACCATCGCGTCGAAGCCCATGCCCGTCTGGTCGAGCCGGGAAGCGATCGGCAGATCGAGGCCGAAAAAGTGCAGTTTTTCTCCCGCTTCACCGCTGACGCGATAGCCGACGATCAGCTCGCCGTCGCGCAGCGGGCGGTCCATCGTGCCGCTCAGCCACGGCCGCACGAGAAAATCTGTTTCCTCGTCGATGCCGATGATCTGCAGAGGATACGAACAGCACGACGCGCGCACCGTCGCCAGGAACGTCTGCGGCGACATGCGCTCGATGCCTTCGATCGTTTTAAGACGGTCGAGGATGTCGTGAGGCAAAAAGAACATCGACGGCTTGCCGGCCAGGATGACGCTGTCGATATGCGGGTCGAATCCCGCCGGTACCACCATCACGTCAGCGCCGAGACGGTCGGCCGCGCTGCGCGCTCCGCGCGACAGGCTGAGCGACAGCACCGTGCCGGTAAAGAGCACGAACGAGAACAGCACTACCGCGGTGACGAGGCAGAAACTGCGCCATGGCCGCCGTCCGATGTTGCGCCGCGCCAGAGCAAACGTGGAAAGGGGACTGCTCATCGCGAGCCGCCTTTGATAAACAGCAGCGTCAGGCCGCCCAGATCGAGCAGAGCAAGCGCCGCGGCTGCTTTCAGCACGAGCGGACGCGTCAGAGCCCGACAGGCGTGAGCAGGGGCCATGCACCATCCGCAGCCGTTCACGGGGATCACCCCGTCAGGCGCCAGCCATACCGCGACTGCCGCCGCAGTCCCAAGCAGCAGGACCGTGAACACGCCCCTGCCCCCGCGCAGCAGGCTCACAAGGGAAGCAGCGCACAGCATCGTGCCGACGGCTGTGATGAAGACTGCCGAATACCAGCACTTCATATGTCCGCCGCCAGCACTCAGCGACGAACAGACCGGCGCAAGGCAGAACGGCACGAGCGCCAGGAGCAGTCCGAGCACCGCATTGCCCGCAGAGAAGATTTTTTTTAATTTCATGAAAAAGCACCTTTCAATAAAAAATCGGAGAAGTTAGAGTCGCTTAACTTCCCCGATATTGTATCATCGACGCCGCATTCTGTCACGGACAAAGCGGCTATTTTGCCTTGCCGAGCGCTTCCTTTACGGCTTCGCGCATTGCCGAGTACGTGATCGAAGCGCCTGTGAGCGCGTCGAACTTGTCCATGTCCTGATGCTCGACCAGCAGCGCCGGATACTTCTTCATCTCGCGCACGGCTCGCTGGGCTCGGCGATAATCCTCGGCAGAACCATCTTTGCCGTGATTCTCGTCTTTGATGTTGCCCATGTCGTCACGCGCTTCGAGCACGCAGTCGACGATCCGGCCGTCCTTGATCGTCAGCACCACGCGCGTGTTTTCGCCGTCGGCGGCCTGATACTCGCCGTCGTACACGCCGTCTTTGTAGCCGCTTTTGAACAGGCCGAAAAACGCCCAGCCTGTGTTTGACACCGCGCAGGTCAGCAGCAGAGCGAGAAGAAACTTTTTCATGCCGCGCCTCACAGCTTCAACACGCCGCTGAACGTCGCACGCTGGTCAACGTCCTGCGCCAGCTTGCCGTATTCGAGGACGATCTTGCGCTGCGCTACGTCGCCAACTTCGGGATCGTGAGTGACGACGATCAGCGTCACGCCCTCGTCATGCAGGCGGTGGAACAGGTCGACGACAATGCGTTCGTTCTCTTCGTCGAGGTTGCCCGTCGGCTCGTCGCCGAGCAAAATGCGCGGCGAGTTGATCATCGCGCGGGCAATGCAGACGCGCTGCTGCTCGCCGCCGGAAAGCTGAGCCGGCAGATGATGCGCGCGTGACGCCAGCCCCACTTTTTCGAGCGCTTCCATCGCCTCGTCGCGATCGGGCATGCTGTGGTAATACTGCGCCACCATCACGTTTTCAAGCGCTGTGAGATAGCTGATCAGGTGGAACTGCTGAAAGATCAGTCCGATCTTGTCGCGGCGGATCTTCGTCAAACCGCTGGCGCTCTCGCGCGAAATGTCGACGCCGTCGAGGATGACGCTGCCCTCGGATGGCGTGTCCATGCAGCCGATGATGTTCAGCATCGTCGTCTTGCCGCTGCCCGACGGGCCCATGATCGAAAGCCAGTCGCCCTCGTTCACCGTCAGATTGATGTGCGAGAGGGCGTGCAGATCGCCGTAAATCTTGGATACGTCTTTTAATTCAAGGATTTTTCCCATTGTTATTCACCTCGAAGCACGATGGCCGGATGGATGTCCATGACCTTGCGCACCGGCAGCACTGAGGCCAGCACAGTAATGATGACGAACACGACGATCGTCACGGGCACGATGGGCCACGGGAAGTTGATGGCGCGGCCGAACACGTTCAGGCTGACGCGCGTAGCAAACTCGAAGCCCAGGAACACGCCCGCAGCGCTGCCGATGATGCCCAGCAGCACGCCCTCGCCAAGCAGCTCACTGATGACGAAACGGTTTTCCGCGCCGAGCGCTTTTTTGAGCGCGATCTCACGCCGCCTCTCCGCCACCATCGCCATCATCGTCGTCGAGACGGAGATCATCGTGATGATGAGCACGACGACCGTCACCAGCAGCACAAGTGCCTGCAGCTTGCCGAGGACGATGTCCTGCGACTGCGTCAGTCTCCGCACCGCGCGCGGCTGGATGCCGGGCATGGCGCTTTCAAGGCGTGCTGTCAGCTGTTCCATCTCGTCGGCTCCGGCGACGACGCTGCATTCTACCACGTCGCCGCGGAAGCTGTCGCCGACCAGTTCGTCGAGCATGTCAACGTCGGCGAAGATAAAGCCTTCTTCCGCTCCGCCCGTCGTGACGATGCCGCAGACGGTGAAGCGACGTGAAAAGTTCTGATCGCCCTCGTCGCGTCCGCGGTTCTGCTCCGCCGACATGTTCTGCTCCGACGCTTCGGCGCTCTGTCCCCAGCGTACACCGAGCACTTTGAACGAGTCGCCGATGCTCAAATTCAGCGTGCTGGCGATCTCGCGTCCGACCATCACCTTATCTGGAGCGTCAGCGCTGCCCCAGTCGCCCTCGACATACCAGAACGGGCTGTTCTTCTTCGCCTCCGGCAGGTCAGTGCCGGCAATGATATAGGGCTGCTCGTTGATCTTCACCGTCTGATAGCGGTACGGCGCCATACCGACGATACGGTCGTTGCCGAGCAGCTCGCGCACTTTCGCCAGATCAGCGCGGAGGATCTTGCCGTCGCCCTTGGGCAGCAGCAGCAGGTTTGCGCCGTAGGAACGGAATTCGCGTCCCAGCTGACGCGGGATGTCGTAATAGATCGTCACCAGTCCCGAGAGGATGGTCGCGCCGATGGCGATGGCGAGCACTGCGATGATCAGTCTCGAAGCGCGGCGGATGAGCGAGCTCGTCACCATCCGCAGGTACATTTTCCGTCGTTTATTTGCCATGGAGCACCTCCGTCGGCTTCAGGTTCATCAGGTAGCGGATCGCCGGAATGCTGCCCAGCAGGGTCACGAAGAACAGGATCACCGCGATGATGACAATGACCATCTGTGCGATCTCGATCGACGAGCCGAACACCGTATGTCCGATGATCTGCGCAAAGCCGATGCCAAGGAAGTAGCCGAAGACGCCGCCGAACAGACTGGTCAGCATCACCTCGACCAGCACGAGGCTGGCGATCTGCCAGTTGTGAGCTCCCAGCGCCTTGAGCAGGCCCAGCTCCTGGCTGCGCTCGATCACGCTGGCCGTGATCAGGTTGGAAATGGCCAGCGCCGAGCCGATGGAGCTGAGGATCGTGATGAGGATCATCAGCAGCGTCGTCTTGCTGAGGATGGTCCCTTCCGACTCGGCCACCTGGCGGACAGGACGGGCCACGCCGTCGCGCACGACTTCCTGGATCTGGTGGCAGATGGCGGAAACGTAGGCTGTGCAGTACCACGTTTCGTACTCGTCGGGAGACAGGCTGCGCGGGTC
>JAGAYQ010000277.1 GCA_017940445.1 Pyramidobacter sp.
CAGCATTTTCTTGCCGGCTTCGACGGCGTGGGCGATGGTGTTGGTGGTGCCGCCCTCTTCCTGGATGACGAAGCAGGCGACGGGGCGTCCGCTCTCGCGCACGGCTGCTTCCAGCTCACGCGGCGGGAAGCGCTCGCAGCCCAGGCCGATGACGAGCACGGCGCCCACGTTGGGATGCGTGCCCATGGCCTTGAGCGTGCGGGCTGTCAGCTCCAGGTCGAGCCCGACCTGCGAGCAGCCCACGGCGTGACGGATGGCGACCGCTCCGGGAAGCTGAGCGACGATGCGCTCGACGGTGCGGTTGGCGCAGAACACGGAGGGGATGACGGCCAGGTAGTTGCGCACGCCGACAGTGCCGTCAGCGCGGCGGTAGCCGTTGAATGTCTCTGTCATGGTCGTCTCCTTCCTAGCGCGTGCCGCGCTCGCAGCTCATATTGTGAGTGTGGATCCACGTGCCGCGCGGCGTATCAGCCTTTACGCGGCCGATCTCCTCGCCGTACTTGATCACGGGCTCGCCGGCTTTCAGGTCGCGGATGAGCACTTTATGGGCGAACTCCACGTTCTCAAGCAGCGTGAGCTCGCCGTCGGGCGTGTCGATCACGTCGCCCTTGAAGCTGTCTTCAAGGACCATCTTCACGTTGTCCTTGTCGGTGATCTGCAAACTGCGTCGTTTCATTTTTGGAAAAGCCCCCTTTGGGTCCGTGCTAGGCGCTCTTTTTCGCCTGACGGGCTTTCTTCCACTGAGTATACCACGGCGTTGCCTGGATCAGCGAGATCACGGCCAGCGCCAGCAGCAGAGCGGAAATAGGATTGGTGAAGAAGATCGCCCAGCTGCCGCCGCTGATGAGCAGCGACTGATGCAGGCTGACGTCGAGCATGTGACCGAGGATCATGCCGACGACAAGCGGCGCGACGGGGATCTTCAGCTTGTCCATGAAGTAGCCGAGGATGCCGAAGCAGAACATCAGCCCCACGTCGAAGAAGTTGTTGTTGATCGCGAACGCGCCTACGACGCAGAGGATCGTGATCGCCACGGCGAGGACGAGATTGCGGATCTTCGTGACCTGGATGCACAGCCGCGTGAAGAACAGCCCTTCGATGTACATTGCGAAGCAGGAGAAAAGAACGGCCCACAGCAGCGTGTAGGTGACGCCGGCGTATTCTGTCATCAGCTGCGGTCCGGGCATGATGCCGTGGATCATCAGACCGCCGAGGAGCACCGCCGTGGAAGACGAACCGGGGATGCCCAGCGTGATCGTCGGAACGAGCGCACCGCCCACGACGGCGTTGTTGGCCGACTCAGGCGCGGCGATGCCAAACTCGTTGCCGTCGCCGAACTCGTGCGTGCTCGATCCGGGCTTGTAGAATCTCTTCGCTTCATTGTAGGCAAACCAGCAGGCCGTATCGCCGCCCGTACCGGGGATGATGCCGGTAAACACGCCGATAAATCCCGAACGCACGATCGTGGGCAGCAGCTTTTTCATCTCGAACCACGGCAGCAGCACGCTGTCGCTGAGCGAGGCAATGCGCTCAGCGTCCTCGTCGTCTTTCTCGATCAGGCGGAACACCTGGGGGATCGAGAACAGGCCGATCAGAGCGACCGTGAAGGGGATGCCTGAGAACAGGTTGATGTTGTTCATCGTGAAGCGGGGAATGCCCGTGATCGGGTCCATGCCCACCGTCGAAAGCACAAGACCGATGCAGCCGGAGAGCAGGCCTTTGATCGGCGAACCCTGG
>JAGAYQ010000278.1 GCA_017940445.1 Pyramidobacter sp.
CGGGCGGCAGGAACTCCACCACTTCGCCGGGCTTGGGATACGTCCACTCCTTTTGGAACGGCAGACGCGTAGCCTTGCCGGTATCCTTGCGAGTGTTGCCGGCCTTGCGGTCGCCGGCCGACGAGATGGCGAAATCCATCGTCATCGACAGAGCGCCCACGGGGCAGACATCGTTGCACTGCGCGCAGAAGCAGCAGCGGTCAGTGTGCAGCTCCACCTTGCGGGGCTTCTGGCCTTCCGTGTCGGGGTCCATCACGATCGCGTTGGCAGGGCACACCTTGGTGCACATCGAGCAGCCGATGCACTTGGAGCGGTCGTAGTTGAGCCGGCCGCGGAAACGTCCGTAGGTGGGCACCGCGGGATTCAGCTTCACCTTGCCCTCGGCCGCAGCGGCCAGAGCGTCGGTAACGGAATCAGGCATGCGCTTGACGGGGAAGTTGCGGCACAGGCACTTTGAGAGCAGCTGGCGGAGAACCGTCAGAGACATCGCATTAAACATGGGGTGATCTCTCCTCTCTTTCGCCGTTTAGTGAAGCATGACCTCAACGGTCACGAGGATCATGCCGGCCAGCGACAGGACGCCCACGTAGAACCAGTAGAAGCGCGAAGCCTGCCAGATCTTCAGACGTCCGAAGATGCTGCGCAGATACGTCACGCCGACCAGCGACGTGCCGAGCACCTTCAGCCAGAACCACACGAAATCGCCCACGTAGGCAACCGCAGCGGGAGCCTTGCCGGCGAACAGCGTGCCGGGGAAGAACAGGCTCACGATCAGCGCGGAGAACGCGATCGAGCGAAGCGTGATCGACAGGTTGACGATCGCCAGCGTGACGCCGGAGAACTCGACGGTCATACCTTCGAGGATCTCAGTCTTGGCCTCGGCGATGTCCATCAGGCCGGTGCCGCTCTCGCCGGGCGAGACCATCAGCGCCGAGATGACGAAGCAGACCAGGCCGATGAAGCCGATCCAGCCGACCAGCCCCCAGGGCGAGTACAGCTGATACGTGCTCAGCGCAAACGGCGCGGCGGGCACGCCGGCCTTGCTGATCAGCCAGGCGAGCGAGGCGACGATGATGGCCGTGGGAACTTCGAAGCTCATCATCATGACGACTTCACGCTGCGCGCCGATGTTGGCGATGGGCGAACCGGACGCAAACGCCGACATGGCAATGCAGATGCTGGCCGCCGTGATCAGGTACATAACGGTGATCACGTCGCCGTGACCTCCGAGCACAGCCGGAACCGAGCCCATGGGGATATAGAGGAAGGTCATGAGGATAAAGGCCAGGCTGAGCACAGGCGCGCCGTTGAACATCCAGCCCACCGCGCGGCGGGAAGTGATGTTCTCCTTGCCGAGCAGCTTGAGGAAGTCGTAGAAGCCCTGGTGCAGAGGCGGTCCGACGCGGCGCTGCATCTTGGCGTGACCGATGCGGTCAAGCGCCTGGAAGTACAGCGCGAACAGTGTGACAAACAGAGCGAGCAGAACCGCGAGAACGATCTTCAGCACGATCATTTGCCCATCCTCCTCCTCAGTTCGGCAGTCTTCTGACGGCTCATCTTCAGAAGCTCATCCTTCGTGTACACGGCCTTGCGGTCGGTGGTGCGGTCGGTGACGATCATGCGCTCAGTGCAGGAGATGCAGGGATCGACGCTGTTGATGATGAGCGCCGCGTCGGCGATCTCGTTGCCGATGAACATCAGCGGCCAGGCCTGAGAGTTGGCGTAGGTGGGGGCGCAGACCTTCCACATGTAGAGGTTCTCGTCGCCCTTCTTCAGCTCGACGGCGTGAGTGCACGCGCCGCGGGGAGCCTCGATGCAGCCGTAGCCGAAGCCTTCGGCCATCTTCATCTTGGCAAGTCCGGCGACCGGCTTGGGGAACGCCGCGATCGGTCCGGCAGGAAGTCCGTCAAGGATCTTCTCAAGCAGGTCGAGCGACTGATACACCTCAAGCAGACGCACCAGATAGCGGTCAAGCACGTCGCCATGGCACTCGCCGAAATAGTCCTGCGGCACGATCGACTTGACAGGGATGTCGGCATACGCGTCATACGGCGACGACTCGCGCACGTCGGCGCGCAGGCCGGAGCCGCGGCCGGTGGGGCCGATGGCGTTCAGTCTCACCGCGTCAGCCTCGGGCAGAACGCCCACGTCGCGCAGACGAGCCTTGACGACAGGATCGTTGATGACGGCGTCATAGTAAGGCTGGAACTCGTTGCGGTAGTAAGCGACCAGGTCGCGCACGCAGCGGTCCACTTCCGGCGTCACGTCCCAGCGAACGCCGCCGATGGCGGTGACAGCGTAGTTGACGCGGTTTCCGGTAAGGGCTTCAAGAGCGTCCATGACCTTCTCACGAAGCGCCATGCCCAGGTGGAAGGCGCTGTCGAAGCCGATCGAGTAGCAGGCGACGCTCAGCCAGAGGATGTGCGAGTGCACGCGCTCCAGCTCGAGCACGAGCGAGCGGATGTACTGCGCACGCACGGGCGTGGCGATCTGAGCGGCGTCTTCGACGGCCTTGGCGTAGGCGATCGAGTGGCTGAACGAGCAGATGCCGCACACGCGCTCGGCCAGGAAGATGCACTGAATAGGATTGCGCTCGCGGCTCATGTACTCGATGCCGCGGTGGATCGCACCGGGACGCACGTTCGCGTCGACGATGCGCTCGCCCTCGATATCGAGCCAGGCGGTCACGGGTTCCTTAAGTCCCACGTGAGCGGGACCGATGGGAAGTTTATAGGTCTTAGTCATCACGGAACCTCCTAGTTAAGCTCACGAACGAGCGGCGTACCGTCGGGAGCGTTCTTGCCGTTCGGGCCCTTCTCGTCACGACGCCAGGGCAGGATGGAACGATCCCAGCCGTCGGGCAGGAACACCAGCTCCTTGTTCGGCTGACCGTCGTGATCGATGCCGAGCATCTCGAACATCTCGCGCTCGCTGTAGTCGATGCCGGGGATGCGGCTGTGCAGCGACGGGATGACCAGATCGTCCTTGGGGATGTGGACCGTCACCGTCACCGTCACTTCCTTGCCGCGGCCTTCGCGGCGGAAGAGCGAGAAGTGGCTGATCTGGCGGATCGTCTCGCCGTCGTCGTTGCCGCTCATCACGTGGAAGTGCGGGAAGTCGAGTTCGCCGAGGGCGTCGACCAGATCGAGGAACTTTTCACGCGTCACCGTCACGAGCAGGTGCGGCGCAGGCAGCTGGCACACGCCCGTCTTGTACTCGCGGATCTCAGAGGCCGTCAGAGCGTCGCCAAGGCGCTCCTTGAGCATCGCCTCGATCTCAGCCGCCGTTTTCACCGTGACTTTCTTGTCGGTGCCGACATAGGTCTCCATCGAAGTGGGATACTTTTTCGTTTTCGCGCTTGCAAGCATATCCATCGCGGTTAAGCCCCCTCTCCGACCGCGGTCTTGCTGACCAGAGCGGCCCGCTTGGCTTCAAGCAGCGTGACCGCCTTGGCCACGCCTTCGATCAGCGCCTCGGGACGGATCGCGCAGCCGTGCACGTACACGTCCACGGGAATGATGCGGTCCACGGGGCCGACCAGATTGTACGATTTGAAGAACACGTCGCCCGACGTAGCGCAGTTGCCGACGGCGATGACGACCTTCGGATCCGGGATCTGCGCGTAGATCTGGCGCAGCTTCGGCTCCATGAAGCGCGTCACCGGGCCGGTGACCAGAAGCACGTCAGCGTGACGGGGCGTACCCGTCAGCTTGAGGCCAAGACGCTCGATGTCGTAGCGGGGCGTCAGACTGGCCACGATCTCAATGTCGCAGCCGTTGCAGGAGCCCGTGTTCAGCGTAAAGACCCAAAGAGACTTGGGCAGGATCTGCAGATACTTTTCCAGCTTCATTTCGAGCTCCCCCCTTTACACAATCACAAGCACAAGGATCACGGCAGCGGTCAGCACGAACCAGCCCACGTACTCCGTGGCAATGCCGGTGTGCATGGCCGACAGGCGCGAGTAATAGCCCTTGAGCGCTTCGCGGAAACCCCAGTACGAGGAGCTGGCGGGAACGGTAAAGACGTCCACGTCAGGCATGACGTTGCCCGAGTAATAGACCTCGTCCTGATCCGTGCCCTTCTTGTAGTCGCTGCGTCCCATGCGGCGGATGCCGAAGGCGTAGCCGCCCACGAAGACGAACATCAGGAGCCAGACGCCCGCGTCCCAGAAACCGGCGCCGGAGAAAACACTGCTGAACATTACAACGCACCTCCCATGACAGCGGCGCCGTACGACGCCTTGTTCACAAGAGCCTCAGCCGCCGGACGGACCAGCGTGTTCACCGTCCACGAGGGGAACAGCGACAGCACGAGGATCGCCACGGCCAGAACGCACATGCCGGCGATCATCGCGCGGGGCACTTCGTGCGTCTCGGCAAACTGCGGACGCTCAGGTCCGAGGAACGCCGTCTGATAGACCTTGACGAAGGACGCCAGCGTCAGGACCGACGAGACCAGCGCGACGACCATCAGGATAGGATGCACCGCGTAGACGCTCTCGTAGATCATCCACTTGGAGACGAAGCCGTTGAACGGAGGCAGACCGGAGATGGCCGCGGCGGCGATCAGGAACAGAGCGCTCGTCACAGGCATCTTGCGGGCCAGACCGCCCATCTTGTCAAGGTCGCGCGAACCGGCCGCCATGTAAAGCGCACCGGCGCACAGGAACAGCAGGCCCTTGTACAGGATGTAGTTGATCATGTGATAGATGCCGCCGGCAACAGCCGTGAGGCCGAAGCCGTCCATGGCCGTCTTGTCGCCCAGCGCCAGAAGCCCGACGCCGAACGCCGTCAGCATGTAGCCGACCTGCGACACCGAGTGATAGCCCATCAGGCGCTTCACTTCATGCTGTACGACAGCCATCGAAACGCCGCCGAACATCGAAGCGCAGCCAAGCACGATCAGCGTCCAGGGGATGACCGCCGTGCCCATCGCCGTGCCGTAGATCGAGAAGCAGAAGCGGCACAGGACGACCAGCGAAGCCTGGCTCATCGCGACCAGGAGCACCGTCACCGAAGCGGGCGCCTCGGCATAGGCATCGGGCATCCACATGTGCATCGGGAAAGAGCCGCACTTCATGGCCAGCGCCACGAGCAGGAACACCAGCACGACCTTGCTGATCAGATCAGGCTGCACCACCGTGCTGAAGGCGGCCATGTTGAGCACGCCGTAGCGGCCGTAGATGAACGCCAGCGCGACGAGCACCAGCTGAGCAGCCAGCTGCGAGACGAGCATGTACTTGTACGACGCCTCGACAGCCTCGGGACGGTCGCGCCAGAAAGCGATCAGACCGAACGACGCCACCGACGAGATCTCGAGGAAGACGAAGAAGTTGAACAAGTCGCCAGTCATGATCATGCCCAGCGTACCGGCCGTGAGCAGGAAATACAGAGCCGAATAGAACTCAAGCCCCGTGAACTTGCGCACGAACTTCAGGCCGTAGACCGCGCCCGCCAGAGCGGACAGCGAAGCGATAAACGCCACCAGCGCGTTGAACGCGTCGACTTCGAGGATGATGCGCACGGGAATGGCGAAGCCCGAAGGCAGCGAGATATTCCACGACGGAGCGCCCATCACGTAAATCTGCGTACCCATCGTGAGCACGCGGTACAAAATGCCGAACACGATCAGCGACACAAGAGCGGAAACACAGGTCACCCAGATGTTGCGCGCCTTCGGGCTGATCGCAGCGACAAGCGGCGTGGCAAAAGCGGCCAGCAGCGGCACAGCCAGAGCCAGCGCCGGAAGATGATTCATCAGGTTCATCCTCTCAGCCTCCTGATCTCGCGAACGTCAAGCGTGCCGTAGTGACGGTACAGCATGACAATAAGAGACAGCATCAGAGCGCTCGTGGCAAGGGCGATGACGATAGCCGTCAGCGTCAGCGCCTGAGGCGTGGGCAGCACAAAGTTGGTGACGCCTTCCGGCATCAGGAACTTGACAGGGATATAACCGCCGTTACGGTAGCCGAGCACGATGATGAACATATTCGCGGCCGACTCCATCACGTCGATGGCGATGCCGATCTTGATCAGATTCGTCTCAAGCAATGCGCCGAGCAGACCGATCAGGAAAAGAACGGCGAACACAAAGTAAGGCAGGTTAGCGCTGATCATGTCCAGTCTCCTTTCCAAGACCGTCCTCGACGACGCCTTCAAGACGGACCGCGCGGAACATCGTGATCAGGATCAGGCTCAGACCGCCCGTGACCTCAATGCCGACAGCAATATCCATCAGCGCGACCGTGCCGGACGGCGGCCACCAGGGCTTCACCGTCGCCAGAGCGTCATGAGGCACCGTCGCCCAGTTCAGCATCATCGTGCCGTCGCACGCCCAGCCCAGGCCCATCAGGCCGAAGCCGATGAACATGAACAGGCCGAGGAACAGGCAGACTTTGTAGAAATTGTCATTGAGCCATTCGTTGATGTAATCGCTGCCGTGAGCGATCAGCATCAGAGCCAGGAATGTTGCGCAGATCGAGCCGCCCTGGAAACCGCCGCCGGGCGTCACGTCGCCGTGCACGATCACGTAGGCTCCGAAAGCCATCATGAACCATCCGTACATGCTGCACGCAGTGCGCGCAACGACGGACAGAGGACGCATGCTTTTCTTCTTCATTCTTTCCGGCCTCCCTTGCGGAACAGCATCATCACAGAGAGAAGCGCCGTGAACAGAACCGAGGACTCGCCGATCGTATCGAATCCACGATAATCGAAAACGATCGAGGTGACCACGTTCTCGCACGAAAGATCCGTGCCCGCGTGAGTCAGGTAGTGCTCGTCGACCGCCACGCCCTCAGCCGTGGGAACGCCGAAGGGATGCAGCGACGAGACAGCGCCCATCAGCGCGCCGCCGACGACGATCGCCGCGATCACAAACAGAGTTTTGCTTTTCATCGTCTGCCGCCTCCGTTTCCGCGATGGACATAGCCAAGCCCCGTCAGAGCGATGATGAAGATCGCCGTGTCGAGCGCCGCGCCGATACCGGCCTGAGCGATCGCCACGTCGGGAGCCTGAAGCAGATAGAACTCAAGCGCCAGCAGAAGGCTGAACGCGCCCGAGCAGATCACCGAGCAGAGGATGTCGCGGAACCACACCGTGAAGAAGCCCGAGATCAGCAGCAGGACAAGGACAAAAATCTGCATCCAATCCATCTTATTCGACCTCCTCGTTCTTCGCCTCAGCGTCGGCAAGCTCCTCAGCCAGCTCTTTCTTGCTGAACTCGGCGTACTCGTCGATCACGGCAAACTTCGGCAGGATGCCGGAACGGTAGGCCGCACGCGAAAGCACGTGAGCGCTCGTCGAGTTGCCGATCAGCAGGCCGAACAGCGCCAGCACGATGTGAATGATCAGCACCGTGAAACGGACGCCGCCGCCAGAGCACAGCTGCACGACAGCATAGACGATCACCGACAGCGAGGCGAAGATCGCGCCGAGCGTGCTGCACTTCGTCGCGCCGTGCATGCGCATGTAAACATCCTTGAAGCGGTACAGCGAGATCACGCCAAGCGAGTTGACGATCATGCTCAGCACCGCGAAGGGAATGATCAGAACATACATCATCCAGCTCATCAGCGGCTTCTCCTCTCGATATAACGGCCCAGATACATCGTGGCCACGAACGAAAGTCCGCAGTAGACGATCGCCAGATCGACCAGCAGGATCGAGTCGAAAGCGGCCGACAGCAGGATCATGATCGAGATGACCAGCGAGTTCATCGTATCAAGAGCAACGGCGCGGTCAGCGTCGGTCGGTCCCTGGATCAGGCGCAGGATCGAGCCGAAAGCCAGGAACCCCAGCCAGGCAGCGGCCGTACCAAACAGGCAGCGTGCAAGAGTCATCGAGTGATCCTCCTTACCCATTCGCCAAAGCTGCCGTAGACCATATCCTCGGTGGGATGAAGATCCGACACATAGATCCAGTGCACGTACAGATCTCCATTCTCCGGGTCAACGTCCACGGTCATCGTACCGGGCGTCAGCGTGATCGAGTCGGCCAGGACCGTCTGCGCCAGACCGCTCGTCAGCCCCGACTGCACCTTGACGATGCCGGGCTTGACACGGCCGGTGATGATCCTCAGCGCCACGTCGATATTCGCCTTGACCAATGCCCACAGGAAAGGTCCGAAGAAGTAGCAGACGAACAGCCCCCAGCGTTTCGGGCTGAGGCCGTCCGCGCCGTAGCGGCGCGACTTCTTGTTTCTGCCCAGCGAACAGTAAGCGATCGCCGCCACGATGAGCGCGATCACATACTCATAAGCGGGCAGAGCCTCCCCTGACCACGAAAGAAGCAGGTACGTGATGAACGAAAGCACAAAAACAAACAAACCCCTATACCCCCTCCGTTGAAATTAAGCGCCGCACAGCATCACAGCGCTTGCCGTGAAAAAAGGACCGCACGTCCCCTTTTCATTGTACCCGTAGCCGCCTACCAGCGTTCGCCGCAGTCGGCGCACTGATGCGCCTTCGCGTCCTCAGGCATGAAGAGCCCGCCCCAGACGACGTGCCCTTCCTCCCTGCTGCGGGCAAGATCGAACGGCAGATAGCCGTAGACGACATCCTGCACGTTTTCACTGCCGCATTTTGGACACTTCATTTGACTCACCACGATTCCGGCTGAAACACAGCGTTACGCGCTCATTATAGCGTAAAAACAACTTTGTGCAAAACGGCGCACGCGAAAATACATTTTTTGAACACGGCTAAGAATTCATCATCATTCATAAAAATCAGCGTCATTCATGCCCAATAATGCAGAAAATAAGCCGTTTTTCCTGCATGCCAACACTTTATGGCTTAAAAATCCCCAATAAACCGTAAAAAAGCCACAATATTTCATCTAAAAAAATAATACAGTATACACATTTTCACTTTTTCACCTTGCCGCTGAGCTGCCGGCAAAAAGACAAAAAAAGAGACGCGCCGTGAAAAACGGCTCGCCTCTTTCAATATTTTCATCGACGCACAGCAGCTAGATGCTGTGGATGAACTCCATCAGCACGCGCTCGCACGTCTCGCGGTCGGCATCAGACACCTTGTTCGCCAGCTTGCGGACCAGCTCGCGCTGACGCTTGCGGTGCTCCTCATAATACTTGCGGCCCTTCTCGGAGAGAAGGATCTTGTACGAGCGGCGGTCGCTCTCGTTGCGGCAGCGCTCCACCAGCCCCATCACCTGAAGGCGGTCAATCATCACCGTCACCGTGCCCGTCGTCAGTTCCATACGGTCGGCGATGTCCTTCATGCGGATGTTCTCATTGCGTCCGATCACGCAGATCGTGCGCAGCTGCGGAGCCGACAGCTTGCCCAGCTTGGCCACCGACGCTTCCCAGCCATAGAAGCGCTCGCAGAACTCCACAAGGATCGACGTCATCTTGTCGACAGTTTCCTCACTTACCATTTCTGCTCAGTCCTTTCCGGATTATTCACGAAAGTTCCAAGGCCGAAGCCTTTATCAACCCAAACTTTGCGGAGCAATTATTGTATCACACTACCTTTTGATTATCAACAGTCTCATTTCTCCAACACGAAGGCGTTTTTCAACTCTGCCGAAAAAAAGAAACCGATGCATTATACATCTTTTTGACTCTCATGAATACATAAAAGACATTTTTACGCACAGAAATACGCGAAAAATACACGAGAGTCCAGACAAAAGAGCCCGCTCCATCCGCGCAAAGCGGACAAAGCGGGCTGAAATATTGCAGAGGTCTCAGTCTTACATTTTAGGGAAACGCTGATTTAATCCCATTATGTAGAATTTAACCAGCGCACAGGAAACCTGAGAAAATGCGTCAGATCCGAAGAAACCTGTCCGCAAGGGGCTCTGGAGGCGTACTCCCGTACGTTGGAAGAGCCCCTCGGACAGCGTTTCGCAGGAAATGACGTATTTTATCAGCGTTTCCTTAACGTTCAGCAGCATTCAGCGCGCAGAGCGCCGCTTGAACAGCGGCAGCACGGCGCGCTCGACCGTTTTCAGCATCACATAGGTGACGATCACGTCGCCGGGCAGGCGCAGCAGATTGCCCGCCACACGAGCCGTCAGCAGCGCCCAGACTGCTTTTTTGTAGAGGATGGACAGCCACAGCGTGTTCAGTCCCAGGTTGACGAACAGCTTGATGAACACATGCGCGCACGCCACGCGCGTCACGGTGATCGGACGCCGGTAAAACGCCAGGCCGTAGACCGCGCCGGCGGCCATAGCGCTGAGCGTGAAGCCGGGGAAGTACACGCCGTCAGGACGCAGCACGTACTTGAGCACTTCCAGGGCACCCGAGAAGATCGCGCCGACGGAAGGACCGAAGAGCATGTCGACCACCTGGTTGGGCATTCCCGAAAGGCCGATCTTGAGATACGGCCCCATGTTGATCGTAGCGATCTGCCCCAGGACGACGGCGAGCGCGCACATCACGCCGCAGAAGGCGACGGCGCGCGGCGAGCGGAACTCGCGCAGCGAGCTGACCCAGCGGCTTTCGGCGGAAGCGGGCGGCTGATTCTGTTCTGACAAATTCGGCATACAAAAAGACCTCCTTACGCGGTTTTGTCCTCTGTCCACATAAGGCGGCCACAAGCCGATATGCGGCAGCGGGATGCAAAAGGCGATACCGCAAGCCCAGAGTGCGGGCTCTTCGTCCGGCTGACAACTCCCCGTTCAGCCGGCACTTGACGCATCGTTTTTTACTCTGCCTTGCTTCTTTAAAGAGACACTGATTAAATGAGCCCGATGGACCGTCGAGGGATTTCGTCGGCTGGCGCGGGCGAATTAATCTGCGTCTTCTTAATTATACCCATGAGAAAATAAAATGCAAGCGCGCAAATACCGCTTTGCGGAAATCCCCCGCCGTGGTACTATTTTCGCAGGTCCAACTTTTCAAACACGAGCATTTAGGAAAATACTCATTCATTCACATCATGCTGAAGTTGACGGGCGCACAGGAACGCTGAGAAAATGCGTCAGATCCGAAGAAACCTGTCCGCAAGGGGCTTCGGAGGCGTACTGCCGTACGTTGGAGAAGCCCCTCGGGCAGCGTTTCGCAGGAGATGACGTATTTTATCAGCGTTTCCATAGAAGAAAGGAGGCGGCGGCATGAA
>JAGAYQ010000279.1 GCA_017940445.1 Pyramidobacter sp.
AGCTCGTGCGCGCACAGCACGACGGGGACCTTTTCGTCAGTCACGGGGCGGTAAAGCAGCCCGCGCAGCGTCTTGCCGGTGACGGGATTGACCACATGCGTCGGCGTGACCGTGACGCTGTACAGCTTTTCGGCCCACGCGGCCGAGGCCAGAGACAGCAGCGCACCCATGATGAGGGCAACCAGATACATTCTTTTTTTCATTTCCAAACTCCTCCTTATGTATGGAATAGAAAGTTATTTTTCTTTGAGACGAATGAGGACGTGGCCCTCATAGTTTTTGAAAAAGCCGGCGCCCGCGAGGATCTTTCCAAGTGTGACGACCGGCACGACCGTCTCTTCCCGTTCATGCGTGTGGAAAATGGCGACCGACGGTCCCTCGTACCAGTAGGCCAGGCCGCCTTCTTCAAAGTCGCGCGTGCGCGGTTCGTCGGCGATGCGGCGCGGCAGATCAAATGCGCGGGCAAAGTCGGCCGGCGTCCACAGCTCGACCTGCAGCGGCAGCATCGCGGCAAAAGCCCGTGACGTGGCGCTGTTGTAAAGCACCGCGTCGATCACCGTACTGCCGGCGACGAGCTCGATCGGTGTGAATGGTTGTACAGCAGGCGGCACAGCGAAGGCGCTCACGCAAAGGGCGAGCACGAGCACAGCCGAGAGCAGCAAACGCGCGCCGTTTTTAATCAGATCGTTCATCGAAAACGCCCTTATTCCATTATCCCAATTTTGCAGAAAGCGCCGCCGCTTCCGCGTCGTTCGTCGCCATGCCGAGGTAGTCCAGGCCGTAAAGCGAGGCAAAGCGCTTCATCGTGAACTCTCCCGCGTCCATCATCCACTTTTGCGGAGCAGCGCCCTGATAGACGAAGATCAGCTTGCGGCCGTTCAGGTCGCTTTTGCTCACCGCGCCGTAAAAGCGGTCGAGCAGCGTGCGCACGCTGCCGCAGATGTTATGCCAGTACAGCGGAGAGCCGATCACGATCACGTTGGCTTCCTTCATGCGGTCGATCACTTTGGCAAACTGGTCGCCCGCCAGCTTTTGTCCAAAGACGTTGATGCGGTAATCGACCAGATCCAGCGTTTCATAAGCGCGGCCGTTCATCACCTTCGCTGCCAGTTTGGCGGTGTTGCCGTTTCTGTTGGGGCTGCCGTTGATAAAGAGGACTTTCATGCGCTCACTTCCTTTTCGCCATGCCAAGCGCAGCGAGCCATGCGTCGACTTCGCGCACGGCAATCTCTTCCACGTCGTCGCGGTCGAGGCAGAGCACATTTTTCACGACGCGGACGCCGGGCAGCGCCTGAGCAATCTTCGCCGGCGTTCCGGCCAGCCGGCTGCCGCCGTGAGTGACGAACGGGATCACCGTTTTGCCGCGAAAGTCGTTCGTCTCCAGAAACGTATACACGGCCATGGGCAGGTCGGCCCACCAGATCGGATAGCCCAGAAACACGGTGTCGTACTGCGACAGATCGACGGTGCCTTTCAGCACGGGACGGACATTGCGGCGCAGCTCTTCCCGGGCCTGGGCGACGAGCGCAGCGTGAGCGGTGGTGTAAGGCACGGCCGGCTCGATGCGGAACGTGTCGGCACCTGTGTGCTGCGCAATGAGGCGGGCCACGTACTGCGTGTTGCCGACCACTTCGCCCTTGATCGTGACGACGCTGTTTTCCTCTTCACGGGTGACGGGGGCGCGATCAGTCTCCGGCACGGAGAAATAGGCCACGAGCGTTTTGGCACAGGCCGCCTGAACAGTCAGAGCGGCAAGACAGAGCGCAAGCACAACGATCTTTTTCATATTTAATTCCTCCTTTGTATTTAGCGGCATTCCATCAGGATGTCATAAATTTCGTCGGCTGTCAGCTGCTTGCAGCAGCCTTTGCTGATGTTTGTGCTGTCGGCGACGGCGCGAAAGCACGACGTGTCGGTGATGCCCATCTCAGAGAACGACGAGGGCAGGCCGATCTCCCTGATGAACGAGGCCAGCGCGTCGATGCCGGCCTCTGCGGCGGCTTGATCGTCGGCATCGTTCACGCCCCACACATTGCGCGCAAAGCGGGCGAACCGCGCCGGCGCAGCTTTGCACAGACGGCGGTAGAGCACGGGATGACTGACAGCCAGGCCCATGCCGTGATTGCAGTTTGTGTAGGCGCCAAGCTGATGCTCGATCTGATGCGCCTGAAAATCGGTCACTTTGCCGATCTTGAGCACGCCGTTTTCGCCCATCGCTGCGGCCCACAGCAGTTCGCCGCGGGCGCGCAGGTCGTCGGGATCTTTGACCAAAGCCCGCGCCGCACGGATGGTGGCGCGCATGACGGCCTCGGCGATCTCGTCGGACAGGTTGTCGTCGTGCGGAGTTCCGAAATACGTCTCCATGCAGTGGCTGAGCGTGTCAAACGCGCCGCTGACGACCTGGCGCAGCGGCGCCGACATCGTATAAGCCGGGTCGAGCACGGCAAAATCGGCGATCGCGCCCCAGACGCCGCTTTTGAGCTTCTTTGCCTCGTGCGTGATGACCGCGCCGTTGTTCTGCTCCGAGCCGGTGCCGCCAACGGTGACGATCACGCCCAGGGGGATGAACTTCTGCGGCAGCTGATGTTTGGTGTACTCCATCTCCCAGACGTCCTCATCGCAGCACGCCTGTGCCGAAACGATCTTGCAGCAGTCGCTGACTGAACCTCCGCCCACAGCGAGGATCAGATCGACATTTTCCGATCGAGCGAGCGCCGCGCCTTCCTGCACTTTGGCGTAGGTAGGATTTGGCATGATGCCGGAAAACTCGACGACGCGCTTGCCGGCTTCTGCCAGCAGGGCTTTCACCTCGTCATAGACGCCGTTGCGCTTGATCGAGCCGCCGCCGTAGGCCAGCATCACCGTTTTGCCATAGCGTCCCAGTTCGGCGCGCAGAGCCTTCGCCGCCGCCCCGGCGCCGAAATACGTCTTGACCGGATAGGAAAAGACAAAGTCGTTCATCTTTCAAAAACCTCCTTGAGGATCCGAAAATTTTCTGTACAATGGGAGCATACTCTGCGGGAGTTACTACCGGTCAAGAGGCAATTTTTCAGGAGGCGAAAAAATGGTTGTCGGGATGAAAGAAGCCTGCGTGCAGACAGGCCTGGCTTATGAAACGCTGAAATATTACTGCAACGAGGGACTGGTCCCCAACGTAAAGCGCGACGCGAACAACCGCCGCGTCTTCGACGAGCGCACGATCGCCTGGATCAAGGACCTGCACTGCCTGAAACGCTGCGGCATGTCGATCGAAGAGATGAAGCGCTATCTCGACCTGTGCCTGAAAGGGCCGTCGAGCATCGACGAACGCATGGTGATGATCCACGAAAAACGCGCCCAGCTGCTTGCGCAGATGGAGGAGCTGAAAGACAGCCTCAGCTACCTGGACTGGAAGGAAAACTTCTACAACGACGTGCAGTCGGGCAAGATCCCCTACCGCAGCAACCTGATCCGCATCGAAGAATAACGAAAACGCCGCGTTTTTCTTTTCTCACATAAAAGGAAAGAAAAACGCGGCATTTTTTGCGAGCGAAAAAATTTTGCGAATCGTGCGAAAAAACACTTGACCGGTAGTTACTCCCGTACAGTATGATGTGTTCATACTCAGAATGAAAGGGGTTTCGTTTCATGTCATCAAGAAAATGTATGTTTGCGGCTGTCTTTTTCGCTCTCAGTACGCTCGCCGCTCATGCCTCGGACGAGCGGCTCCTGGCCGGGCCGGGGATCGCCGTGGTGCAGACGGCTGCGGGAACGCTGCAAGGGTACGTGCGGCAGGGGATCTTTACTTATAAGGGAGTACCTTACGCCGAAGCTGAGCGGTTCATGCCACCGCGTGCAGCCGCTCCGTGGGACGGCGTTCGTCTGGCGCTGACAGATGGCCCGATCTCGCTTCAGAGCGCTGATCCCGCCGACGATATTTTTCCGCCCCACTGGTTTTGGCCGCACTGGCATCCGCGCAGCCTGCCGATGGCCGACGCGTGCCAGGATCTGAACATCTGGACGCCCGGTCTCGACGGCAAAAAACGCCCCGTCATGGTATGGCTGCACGGCGGCGGATTCTCCGCCGGCTCCGCCACGGTCGAAGACGTGTACGACGGCGAGAATCTTGCCCGCACGGGTGACGTGGTGGTCGTGTCGGTCAATCACCGGCTCAACTCCGTCGGCTATCTTGATCTGTCAGCCTACGGCGAAAAATACGCGAAGTCGGCCAACGCCGGTATGCTCGACATTGTTGCCGCGCTTGAATGGGTGCGCGACAACATCACGAACTTCGGCGGCGATCCCGCGAACGTAACGGTGTTCGGCCAGTCCGGGGGCGGCGCGAAAGTCCTGACGCTGATGGCGATGCCCTCGGCGAAAGGGCTGTTCCACAAGGCGATCGTGATGAGCGGCTGCGTGCCGCTGATGGGCATGACGCTGCCGCGTCCCGAAGCCGTGCGCAAGGTGGCCGAACGTCTGCTCGCCGACCTCGGTCTTTCGCCCGACCGTGTGGACGAACTGCAGACCATGCCGTATGACACGCTGTACCGCGCCGCGAACAAAGCCTGGAACGCGGTCGCAAAGGAATTGCCCGGACAAATGTTCCCCGGTCTCGGCTGGGCGCCCGTGATGGACGGAAGCATCGTCGTCTGCGACCCAGCTGCGGACGGATTCTCGCCGCTGGGCGAACGCGTGCCGCTGATGGTCGGCACAGTGCTCAGCGAGTGGACTTCGATGCCGCTTCTGGCAAAAATGGCGCAGTCACAGAGCGACAATCTCAACACATGGAGCGTCGAAGAAGCGGCGCGTCGTCTGAATGAGCGATACGGCGACAAAGCAGAAAGCATCGTCGCCGCGTTCCGCAAAGCCTATCCGGGCAAAAAGGACGCCGCCGCGCTCTATGTAGACACGCGGCTGAGGAACGGCGCGCTGAAGACCGCGGAACTGAAAGCGAAACAGCCCGCGCCCGTGTACACCTACGTCTTCTCGTGGGAAACGCCCGTGATGGGCGGTTACGCGCTGGCATATCACTGCTCCGAACTGCCGTTCGTGTTCAGCAATATCGCTTTGTCTGAAACAGCGACAGGCGCAGGCGCGGAGGCATTCACACTGGCTGACAGGATGAGCCGTGCCTGGGTGAACTTTGCCCGCACCGGCGATCCGAACGGCGAAGGTCTGCCGAAGTGGGACACGTTCACGCCCGAAAACGGCGCGGCGATGATCTTCGACAGCGAATGCAGGGCCGTAAACGCTCACGATCGCGAACTGCTGGCGCTGCTGAACGCCAAATGAGATCCCGGTGATGAAAGCGTTCATGATGCTGGCCGTCACGGCCGTAATGCTAGCCCTCAGCGGCGCGGGACACGCACAGGGCCCGGCGCCGATCACCGAGAACACGAAGATCGCCGACGTGATCGCCGATCCCGCATTCGGCGATTTCGGCCGCCTGCTCTTCCCCACCGATACGAACTACTACGGCGGCGATACGCTGGGAACGCTGAGCCTGACGTGGTAC
>JAGAYQ010000030.1 GCA_017940445.1 Pyramidobacter sp.
CAACAAGAACGGCCGCGAGCGCCCACAGCAGCGCGGCGCGCTTGGGCGACATAAGTTTTTTCATGAAAGCGAGCTCCTCCCTGCGGCGCGATCGCCGCGGACGGTAAAAAGACACAACACGGCTGAAAGAGCCTCTGGCGCACGCCGGAGACTCTTTCAGCCTTTATTGCACGATCAGTTCTCTGTCAGTTAACTTAATAAGGCCACTTGCCGATCCACTTCTCGTAGATCGCCTTCATCGTGCCGTCATCCTGCATCTTCTGGATCTCGGCCGAGAACAGAGGCTCAAGCGTCGAACCCTTGGGGAACACGGCCGCAAAGCTGCCGGACACGTTCGCGCCGGTCTCCTTGTAGACCTTGTCGAGCTCATCGCGGGGCAGGACGAAGTACTCAAGCTCGGGATGCGTCTTGATGCGCACCGAAGCGCTCGCGGCATCCTGCACCACGCCGTCGACGCGGCCGGCAAGAAGCTCCTGCATGCTGTAGGTGGCGTTGTCCATCGCGCTCACCTTGGCGCCCACGGCCTCGGCAAAGTCGCAGTACTGCGTGCCGAACACCGCCGCGATCTTCTTGTCCTTCATATCAACGATGCTCTTGATGTTCGTGCCCTTGTGCTGGATGATCGACGTCTGGCAGTAGTAGTACGGGATCGAGAAATCGACGCTCTTCTTGCGCTCCTCAGTGGGCGACATGCCCGAGACGACGAAGTCGACGCGCGCGCCGCTCAGCTCGCCAAGCAGTCCCTTGAAGTTGGTGTGGACGATGTCGTAGGTGAAGCCGAGGCGCGAAGCGATCTCGTTCACCATGTCGATGTCATAGCCGACGATGTTCGCGTTGCCCTTGTCGTCGAGCTGCTCATACTCAAAGGGCGGGAACGTGGGGCTGATCGCCATCTTCAGCTTCTTGCCCTCCAGAGGCTTCGCCGCAAAAGCAGCCGTCGCCAGCATCGCCATCGCCGCAGCAAAAACCGCAAACTTCTTCATGTTCATGTTTCAAGACCTCCTCAAAATTTTTCGATCATTGCGCGCTTTCAAGCGCGGTATTCCCGTAGCTATTATAACATTTCCGCCTTGTTTCCGAGACGGATCGTGCGCTCGTAATCAAGCTGGCCGTACACATCGGGCCCGATCGCGGGACACAGCTTCTGCAGCTCCTCCAGCGGCAGATCCTCGATCGCGCAGCTCTTGTCCTCGCACAGCAGCACCGCCTTGCCGACGATCTCATGCGCATCGCGGAACGGCACGCCGTGCTTGACTAGATAATCGGCCAGCTCCGTAGCGTTGAGAAAGCCGCTTTTAAGCGCCTTTTTCATCGCCTCCGGGTGCACCGTCATCGTGGCGATGATGCCGCGCATGATCTCCAGACACATCAGCGTATCGTCCAGCGCCGGCATGAACGCCCGCTTGTCCAGCTGCATGTCCTTGTTGTACGCCAGCGGGATGCCCTTCATCTCCGTCAGGATCGCCATCAGCGAGCCGTAGACCAGCCCCGAGCAGCCGCGGATCAGCTCCGCGCTGTCCGGGTTCTTCTTCTGCGGCATGATGCTGCTGCCGGTCGAATAGGCGTCGCTGAGCGTGACGAAATGAAACTCCTGCGAGCACCAGAGGATGACCGACTCGCTCAGGCGGCTGAGGTGCATCAGGATCATCGCAAAGTCGAACACCAGCTCGCAGAGGTAATCCCGGTCGCTGATGCCGTCCAGGAAGTTGGCGCACGGCTGCTTAAAGCCCAGCTCCTTCGCCGTCATCGCCCGGTCGATCGGATGCGTCGTCCCCGCCAGCGCGCCGCAGCCCAGGGGACAGTCCTCCATCATCAGCTCGACGGCGTTGTTCAGCCGTTTTTTGTCGCGGCGGAACATCTCGCAGAACGCCATCAGCGTGTGCTTGAACGTCACCGCCTGCGCCCGCTGCAGGTGCGTGTAGCCCGGCATCAGACAGGGATTGTCGCTTCCCGCCTTCACAAGCGCCGTGCAGAGCGCGTCGAGCTTGTCCTCCACCGCCGCGGCGGCGTGCCTGGCATAAAGCTTGGTGTCGACGGCAACCTGATCGTTGCGGCTTCTGGCCGTGTGCAGCCTCTTGCCCGCCTCGCCGATGCGCCTGGTCAGGTTCAGCTCCACAAAGCTGTGGATGTCCTCGTACTCGCCTTCCGTGATCGGCAGCGCGCCCGACTCCACGTCGGCCATGATGCCCTTCAGGCCCTCTATGATCGATTCGGCGTCATCCTTGCTGATGATGCCGCACGCTCCCAGCATCCGCGCGTGGGCAATGCTGCCCGTGATGTCTTCCTTCCAGTAGCGCTTTCCCAGCGGCAGCGAACTGTTGAAGCGCTTCATCTGCTCATCTTCGGCGCCCTGAAAGCGCCCGCCCCACAAGTTTGCCACAAAATCACCCCGTGCGCGTCGATTGTGAACTTGTTTTTACACATCACCCTAAAAGCTGAATTGAGTTTATCATCGTGCGTTTTCCATGTCAAGCACGATCAGCTTCCCGACACGCGCACGCACCATAAAATAAACTTTCCATGAAGCAGGCCCGAAATATCCGCACTCACGCCGGACGTTTCGGGCCTGGGTTTTATCACAGTTCCTCCATCCGCACGCGGAAGGCGATGCGGCGCGGAGTGGTGTAGGCGTCGAACTTGATGAGGTAGGCGCCTTTTTCAGCATCGGTTTCGAGCACGGTCCCCTCGCCGAAGTAAGGATGCCGCACGCGCGTCTGCGGCGCAAAGGCGTCGGCGCTGAGGTCGTCGGGCAGATAAGCCGTACTCGCGGCCGCCCAGCGGCGGGCGTCGGCGATCAGCGTCTCGTTCACTTCGCCTTCGTACTCGATGAGGCCGTCGCCGATGTCGAGGACGAAGCGCGAGGGATAGCGCGGCGTGTTGTCGAAGTTGCGTCCTTCGGCGGCGGTAAGGTACAGGCTGTCCTTTGCCCGCGTCATGGCGACAAAGGCGAGGCGGCGCTCCTCCTCCATGCCGGCAAGGTCCTTGACGCGGTGCGAGGGGAACACGCCTTCGTTCATACCGCAGAGGATGACGTGGGGAAATTCCAGTCCCTTGGCAGCGTGAACGGTCATCAGCTTCACCTTGTCGCCGAGGTCGCCGGCGTCAGCGCTCGAAAACAGCGCTACATGCGCGAGATAATCGCGCACGCTCGCCTCTTCGCCGCACGAAGTCTCGTACTCGTGAACGGCCTGCTTGAGCTCGGCAAGATTGTCCAGCCGCGCCTGCCCGCCCTCGGTGCGCAGCATCCGCTCGTAGCCGCTCTCGTCGAGCACGGCGGAAAGGATCTCGGACACGCTCTCGCCGCCGCGATGCGAGAACGACTCGACGAGCGCGACGAACTGCGCGGCTTTAGTCCCTTTGAAGATCTCGTCGTCGAGCGTCTCCTTCAGCGCCGTCCACAGCGTGCAGCCGTGCGATTCGGCATAGTCCGCAAGAAAATCCATGCGGCGGCGTCCCATGTTGCGCTTGGGCACGTTGACGACGCGGCGGAAGGCCAGATCGTCCTGGGTGTCGATCATGCGCAGATAACTGAGCGCGTCCTTGATCTCGGCGCGGTCGAAAAACTGCACGCCGCTGTAAATATGATACGGCAGCTTTTCGGCGATGAAGGCCTCCTCCACCGACCGTGTGACATGATGCGCGCGGTACAGTACGGCGATGTCGCGATAGGGCACGCCCTGATCGTGAAGGCTGCGCACGCGCTTCACGACCGCCATGGCTTCGTCGGCGGCGTTTTTGGCGAAGCAGAAGCGCACCGGCTCGCCGCCCGCCCTCACGGGGATCAGATCCTTCCTGATGCGGCGCGAGTTTTTCGCGATCAGCGAGTTGGCCGCGGCGATGACCGGCGGCACAGAACGGTAATTTTTGAGCATCCGCACGGTGTGCACGTTTTCGAACTGTTTGTCGAAATCAAGGATGTACTTCACGTTGGCGCCGCGCCAGGTGTAGATCGTCTGGTCGGGATCGCCGACGATGAAGAGGTTGCGGTGATGCGCACAGAGCACCTCCATCAGCTCGTACTGAAGCGCGTCGATGTCCTGGAACTCGTCGATCATGATGTATTCCAGACGACTCTGCCACTTGAGGCGGATGGCTTCATCGCGGGCGAAGATGCGCAGCACGAAGATGATGAGGTCGTTGTAGTCAAGCGCGAACGTCTTCTTTTCCTGATACAGATAGCCGTAAAAGATGATGTCGTCGACGCTCTCGGCCGCGTCGTACTTGGCGCGCAGAGCATCAGCCGTCTCGGCGATGAGATCGTCGGCGTAATAGGGCTTTTTGAACAGCTTCTGGATCTCGATCATATCCCGCGCGTCGGAAAAAGTCTTGTCGCGCAGCGTCAGTCCGCGCTCCTCGTAGATCAGGCGCAGCATCGCGTCGATGTCGCTGTTGTCGAGGACGATGAAGCTCTTGGGATACTGCACGGCGTTGCTGTCCTCGCGCAGCACGGCGACGCAGAAGCCGTGGAAGGTGTTGATGAACGCGGTATCGTTGTCGCCGACGAGGTTGCGGATGCGCGCGCGCATCTCCCCCGCCGCCTTGTTGGTGAACGTCACGCAGAGGATATTTTCCGGCAGGATGCCCAGTTCGTTGATAAGGAACGCGCAGCGGTGCGTGAGCGCCCGCGTCTTGCCGGAGCCGGCCCCGGCAATGACGCGCACAAAGCCTTCCGTCGTCATGACGGCTTCGCGCTGCTCGTCGTTCAGTTCATTCAGGATCACGGTCCCGGCCTCCTTTCATGCTGTTTTTCTCAAACACGCTCCACGCCTTTGAGCTGTCTCAAAGCGCGTCAAAAACTGCGCCCCCGCACGATAAGCATTGCGCCAGTCAGCGCACAGCGACGCTCCAGCACAGGCAGAGCACTTCTTTCGCGCCCGCATCGTACAGGCAGCTGACGGCGCGTTCGAGCGTCGTTCCCGTCGTGCTCACGTCGTCGATGAGGATCACGCGCTCAGGCGGTATCGACGTGCAGGCAAAGCACCCGCGGGGCAGCGCCCGCCGGCTCCTGGCATCGGGCTGCTGCTTCTGCGGCCGCACACGGATGGTCCAGCGCAGCAGATCGCGCACCGCAAAGCCTGTCCGCGCCCGCAAACCGCGCGCCA
>JAGAYQ010000280.1 GCA_017940445.1 Pyramidobacter sp.
GACGTGCCTTTTTCGGGATTGACGACGAACGTTCCCGCGGCAATGGCCTCCCTGACTTCCTCAACGGACCCCGAGCGGGCCAGCTCGGCGGCGTCCTTCGCGCTACATGCTGCCGAGAACAGGCAGAAAAGGGCAAACGCGGCGTACAGTTTTTTCATCATCATGACCTCCTTGGATTATTTGATCGTCACTTTCGCGTTCGGACAGCGTTTGACGATGTAGTCGAGCGCGAAGTCGAAGTCTTCGCCGTCGGCGTAGACCTGGTTTTTGAACAGCGTTTCGTTCACTTTGATGAGCGAGCGCTTTTTATGAGCCTCGATGCTTTTGACGTCTTTAAACGCCGAGTGCATGCCGCCTGACGAGCCGGCGACCGTCATCCCCTGGCCAACTCTGCCGACATTGCGGCTGAACAGTCCGGCGAGGACGGTGATCATGCCGATCCTGCGCGCTTTATCGGCCTGCGGTTTCACCTGCTGATGATCGACGCCGCGCTCGTCCATCGTGAACTGCACGCAGTATCTGCCGCCCATGATCAGCGCGTAGATGTAATAGCCCACGGCGCAGAGCACCATCATCCCTCCGCCGATACCGCCGAGGAACTTCGCGGCAAAGACAACGATCTCCTTAAAAGAGAGGATCCCGTCGAACAGCTGGAGGACGAAGGTGAAAAGCCACAGTCCCAGCAGGATCCACCCCATGATCTTCCAGATAAGAAAGAGCAGGTGCGGATTTTTGTACAGACTCAGTTCGTATTCCCAGCGATAAGTGCCGTCGGGACCTTGTTGGATCGTTTTCATAGCGCGCCTCCCCGTGAAATAGTTTTAAAACTCACGATCATTATAAATTGCACCACGCGCCCTGTCCACACAATATTTTGTCGACATGTTCGCGCCCGGCGCGGGTATGGTACAATCGCGGACGAAAGGAGCGTGATGAGCATGGGGATCATGACAGAACGGCTGAGGGAAAGGGCTGATCCGGTCTATCGCGAATTCATGGCCGGCATCCTGCCGACGGTGGACAAAAGCACGATCCTCGGCGTGCGCGCCCCCCTCATGCGCGAGCTGGTGCGCGAACTGCGCCGCCTGCCCGGGGCCGAAGCGTTCCTGGCCGAGCTGCCGCACGCGTATTATGACGAAAACGCCCTGCACGCCTGCCTGCTCCGCGAGGAAAAGGATTACGCAACGTGCCTTGAGCGCGTGCGCGCCTTTTTGCCCTTCATCGACAACTGGGGCGTCTGCGACGCCCTCGTGCCGCGCGTCTTTGCGAAACACACCGGCGAGCTGAAGCCGCTGGTGCGCGACTGGGCGCTCGACCGCCGTCCGTATGTGTGCCGCTTCGGCCTGAGCATGATGATGTGGTTCTACCTCGACGAAGCCTTCGATCCCGCCCTGATGGACCTGGCCGCCTCCGTGAGGTCGGACGAGTACTATGTGAACATGATGATCGCCTGGTACTTCGCTACCGCGCTGGCCAAACAGGAAAAAGCTGCGCTTGCCGTGATCGAAAGCGGGCGTCTGGAGCGGTGGACGCACAACAAGGCCATCCAGAAAGCCGTCGAGAGCCGCCGTATCGCTCCCGAGCTGAAAGCATATTTAAAAACGCTGCGGCGGGCGCGATAGGATTTTCTCATAGACGATAAAAAATCCTTTTAAAACGCTTGCCAAATCACGGCAACGCGCTATAATATTCGCGCCGTCTTTCACAAAGGC
>JAGAYQ010000281.1 GCA_017940445.1 Pyramidobacter sp.
GCCGCGCGCAAAAAGTTTCCGATTCCTGACTCTCGTGCATGTTTTGTGATGTTATAATAGTCTGTTGAAATTTGACCGTACTTTCAGGAGGAATGTGTGATGGCTCTTGTGCCTGTGACGACGGTGATGGAGGAACTGCAGTCGCTGAAAGCGGAACTGCGGGACAGCCTTTGACCTGCCTTCCATCGTGAAGGACTGTGAAGAATTACGCAAAAAAGTTTCCGCCCCCGATTTCTGGACCAGCGAGGGGGCTCAGAAGGTGTCGGCCGAGCTGTCGCGGCGCGAGGCGTCGCTGGCCAGATGGGAAAAGATCGAGCACGAGTATGCCGATCTTGCCACGCTGGCGGAGCTGCTGGGCGAGGACGACGACGCGGAACTGACTCGGGAGTTCGACGAGCGCTCGGCGGCGTTCCGCTCCGAGATCAAAGAGGATCAGATGGCGCTGCTGCTTTCAGGTCCGTATGACGCGAGCAACGCCATCCTCAGCGTGCATGCGGGGTCCGGCGGGCTCGACTCGCAGGACTGGGCGAGCATGCTCTACCGCATGTATCTGCGGTGGTGCGAGGAGAAGCGCTTCAAGACGAAGCTGCTGGATTACCAGGCCGATGAGGAGGCCGGCATCAAGTCGGCGACGATCCTCGTGCAGGGCGAGATGGCCTACGGCTATCTGCGCTCGGAGATCGGCGTGCACCGCCTGGTGCGCATCTCGCCGTTCGACACGGCCAAGCGGCGCCACACCAGCTTTTCGGCTGTGGTCGTGTCGCCCGAGCTGCCCGACGACGTGGAAGTGGACATCAACCCGGAAGATCTGAAGATCGACACCTACCGCAGCAGCGGCGCGGGCGGCCAGCACGTCAACATGACCGACTCGGCCGTGCGCATCACGCACCTGCCCACGGGCATCGTCGTCAGCTGCCAGAACGAGCGCTCGCAGCACATGAACAAGACTTCGGCGATGGCCGTGCTCAAGTCGAAGCTGTATCAGCGCGAGCTGGACGAGCGTCAGGCGGAGATGAACAGCCTTGCGGGCGAGAAGAAGGAAAACGCCTGGGGCAGCCAGATCCGCTCGTATGTGCTCCAGCCCTACACGATGGTCAAGGATCACCGCACGGGCGAGGAGACGGGCAACGTGGCGGGCGTGCTGGACGGCGATCTCGACGCGTTCATCCTGGCCTATCTGAGGTGGGCGCGGTGAGGCGCGCGCTCTTTGCGGCGCTGCTGCTGACGGCCGCGCTGGCGGCGGGCGCTCCTGCGGCTCCGTTCCGTCCGACTGAGCCGGTGATGCCCCTGTCGCAGATCAAAGCGGGCATGAAGGGCTATGGCAAGACGGTGTTTTCCGGCACGACGGTAAAGCAGTTCCCGATCGAGGTGCTGGGCGTGGTGTCGAAGAAAGACCGCCCCAGCAAGCTGATCCTCATCCGCGCTTCCGGGCCCGACATCGACAAGGCCGGCGGCCTGGCGACGGGCATGAGCGGCACGCCGATCTACATCGACGGCAAGCTGGCCGGCGCCTTCTCGTTCGGCTGGGATTTCGGCGACCCGAAGATGGGGCTGGTGACGCCGGTGGAGCAGATGGCATCTCTGTTCAACTACCGCGATCAGGTGCCCGCGTTCCCCAAGGCGGGCGCTTCCAAAAAGGTGAAAACGCGCGAGGAGCGTCTGCTCGACCGCCGCTTCAACGACCTGTACGAACAGTATTATGGCTCTCCCTCGGCGCCTGCGTCTTCGTCTGCGCCGCAGAGCCGGCGCGAGCCGTCCGGGCCGGCTCTCGGCGAGTTTGAGCTGCCGCAGGATGTGGCGGCGGCAGCCGAAGCGGCCGGCAAAAGCCTGCGCATGTTCGTCTCGGCCGACGGTATCAGCCGCCGCGCCATGAAAAGCCTTGAAAAGCGTCTGGGCCTCCGCGTCGTCGAAGGCGGCTCGGGCGACAATCATGCCCTCGGCGGCGCTGCACCGCTCAAGCCCGGCGAGGCCATCTCAGCCCTGCTGGCGTGGGGCGACGTGAGCCTCGACGTGAACGGCACGCTGACGGCGGTGGACAAAAGCGGACGCTTCGTGGCGTTCGGCCACAGCTTCAAGAACTGGGGCGCGGTCGCCTATCCCGTGGCACGCTCCACCGTGCACGGCATCGTCAACAGCTACGAGTCGCCGTTCAAGCTGGCTTCAGCCGGCAACATCGTGGGCATGATCACCCAGGACCGCCCCGAGGGCGTGGCCGGCTACTTCGGCAAGTATCCTCCCGCCGTCTCCGTGCGGCTGGAGGTGGAAGACCGCGACAGCGGCCGCACGTCGGTGAAGCGCTTTCAGATGATCTGCGACGAGCACGCCGTCACCGCCCTGCTGCCCGATCTGCTCTCCGGCCTTGCCGACCGCGAGCTGGGCCGTCACACCGGCGGCACCGTCAGATGGGACGTGAGCATCAGCGGCGACGGCATGCCCGACGGCTGGAGCTGCGGCGACGTGGTGACTGCCGAGGAGGACGTGATGAGCGACGTGATGTCGCCCGTCGCCGACCTGGTGGGCAAAGTCGTCGGCAATCCCTATCAGCCGCTGGGCACGTTCGGCATCAAAGTGAAAGTGTCGGCCTCGTCGCAGAAGCGCAAGCTGCTCATCGAGAGCCTCAAGCTGGACCGCGCCGAGATCCTCCCCGGCGGCGAAGTGAGCGTGACGGCGACCCTGCGCCCGTGGCGCGGCCGGCCGCTGACGCGCGTCTTCAAGCTGCGCGCGCCCGAGGACGCTGCGGGCTCGTATATGGTGACCGTGCGCGCCGGTGCGCCCGGCGAGGGCGAGGACAGCTCGCACACCGGCCCCGTCTCCGACCGCAGCCAC
>JAGAYQ010000282.1 GCA_017940445.1 Pyramidobacter sp.
GAGAGCACTTAAATTTGGCTGGGATACAAGGATTCGAACCTCGATTCTCTGATCCAGAGTCAGATGTCCTGCCGTTGGACGATATCCCAGTGCGGTATTCTTTTTGCCCGCTGTTCTCGCGAGCAAGGGTATATTAGCATACGCGTAAATTTTTTGCAAGCCCCGGAACGAAGTTTTTTTGAGAAAAATTTTCCGCGGTTGTTTTTTGCGATTTGGGGCGCACAAAATGCGTCTTCGCATTTGAACTTACGCGCGTATGATACTATAATAGCATCGGCAGTTTGTGCAGTTATTGAAAGACTTTGAACAAATCCAACCATTGCAAAGGAGTCTGAATTGAACATGAATACCAACGACGCACTCTACCGCAAAGCTCTGGAACGCCGCCCTCTCAACGTGATGAACCGCTTCGGCGGCGAAGATGCAGCGCTCTTCAGCGGACGCGATATCTTTCAGGCGGTGAAGGAGAGCGGCGCGATCGTCCTCGCGGCCAACGCGCGTCATCCCATCACGGCGAAGGGCGTGCTGCGGGCGGCGAAAAAGCACGACGCTGCCGTGCTTATTGAGATCGCTAAATCTGAGACGAATTACTGCGGCGCTAATTTCACCAACCTGCCTGACTACGCCGTGAAGTATTCCGGCGAGCTGGGCCACGGCGCGGTTTTTGCCATGCATGTCGATCACTACGGCATCAAGGGCCGTGACGATGTGATGAAGGCTGTCACGCAGATGGGCGAGATCGTTCCCAGAGGCTGGACTTCGCTGGCGATCGACGCCTCGCATCTTGACGACTGGAACAACCTCTGCGCTACGCGCGATGTGGCCATGCATGTGCCGCCCTATTTCGGCCTTGAGGTCGAAGTCGGCGAGATCAAGGGACCGGGTGAGTTCTCCACGGTCGAAGAGGCGTCGTACTTCATCGGCGGACTCAACTCGTGGGGCATCTTCCCCGACCTGATCGCCATCTCCAACGGCAGCAAGCACGGCACTTATGACAAGACGCTCGGTCAGGACGAGGGCATCAACCTTGAGCGCACGCTCGAGATCGCCACGGCGCTCAAGCCTTACGGCGTGAGTATCGCCCAGCACGGCATCTCCGGAACGAACATCGACAAGTGCGCGCACTTCCGCAACTACGGCATCGTCAAGGGCAACGTCGCGACGCTGTTCCAGAACGTCGTCTTCGGCATCAAGATGGAGCCCGACACGGGCAACGCCGTGATCGAGGGCGATTCCTACGTCAAGGAAGCCGACCGCGGCATTCCCGTTGAGCTGTGGAACGAGATCGTCGCCTGGTGCGACAGCAAGGGCATGAGCCGCAAATCGGGCGACTACAAGAAGGCCAATCTGCCTTTCTGCGAGAAGATCCTTGCTCTTGAGCCCAAGTACCTCAACCGCATCCTCGACGAGACGGAATACTGGGCTGAGCGCTTCATCAAGGCGTTCAACGCCGAAGGCACGGCCGAGAAGGTGATCGAGATCGTCAACCGCCGCAGCACGTGGAATCCCGTTCCTGAGCGCAAGATCATCGCCGATCGTGCCGATTTCCGTCCCGACAACGCTCCCACTAAGGGCGGCAATGACGGCGGAGATTATTCCGAATAAGATGGCGAAGCGGGCAAAGATCATTCTGAGCGCCGCGCTCTTTGCGCTGTGCACCACGTTTGCCGCCGCTGAAGAACGCGTTGCAACGCAGCTCACGGCTGAGGTCATGGACTACGACGTGGAGACGGGCGACTTCAAGGCGCAGGGAAACGTCACGCTGAAGCGCGAGGGCGTGACTCTCACTTCGAGCTACGGGACCGCGAACACGCAGACGCAGAAAGCTCGCGTCTGGGACAAGGTCCACGCTTTCGGAACGTATAACGGTGAAGAGCTGGACGCCTACTGCGCCCAGCTCGACGCCGACTTTTCCGTCGAGGGCGGCGATTTCATCATGACCGGCGGCGTCAATGCGACCTTTGGCGCGCGCGTGCTGCGCTCCGATGTTGCCCGGCTGACCGGGCAGGCGTTTTCTGCAACAAACGTGAAGCATTTTGAGGACAAGAGCCGCCGCATGGTGCTGACGTGCAGCACGCTGACCGGTGACTACGACGATCAGGGACTGCGCATCGCCGACGGTAAGGGCAATGTCTTCGTGACGCAGGAGGACGATCAGAAGAACTCCAAGCTCTGGTGCAATTCTTTTGCCTACCGCCGCGAGCAGGACCGTCTGACGGGCACCGGCAATGCCCACATCCTTGTCACGGAGAAAGCCGACAAGAAGAAGTCGACAGACATCCGTTGCGATACGCTTGTCTATTCGTTCAAAGCGGGCTCGGTCACAGCCAGCGGCAACGCCCGCGCTGTGCAGGACGGCCGTAAAGTCAGCGCCAGAACGCTGATCTATTACCCTGAGACCGGCAAGCTCGAAGCGAAGGGCAAGCCGACGATCACCGTTGACGTGAACGCTCCCGGCCCCAAAAAGGCGCCTGCGAAGCGGACGCCCCGCAATGGCCGCAATTCCGTGCGCAAAGGCGGCAAATAAGATGGCAGACGTAAAAACGCTCAGCGCTGTCGGCCTGAA
>JAGAYQ010000283.1 GCA_017940445.1 Pyramidobacter sp.
AACTCCGCCATCCTCGCGAACAACTACGACTGGCTCAGCTCGATGAACTTCCTCGAGTTCCTGCGCGATGTGGGCAAGTACTTCACGATCAACAAGATGATCGCCAAGGAGCACGTGAGAAGCCGCATCGAGGACCCCACCAAGAGCCTCTCGTTCACTGAGTTCGCGTATACGCTGCTCCAGTCGTACGACTTCTACCACCTGTACAACACCTACGGCTGCCGCATCCAGCTGGGCGGCAACGACCAGCAGGGCAACATCACCAGCGGCATCGACTTCATCCGCAAGCACGAAGAAGGCGCGCTCGTCTACGGCGGCACCAATCCCCTGCTGCTCACCTCTGCCGGACATAAGTTCGGCAAGACCGAAGGCGGCGCCGTGTGGCTCGATCCGGCCAAGACCTCGCCGTACCAGTTCTATCAGTTCTGGGTCAACAGCGAAGACGCCACGATCGAGAAGACGCTGAAGTACTTCACGTTCCTGCCGCTGGAAGAGATCGAATCTCTCGTCGCCCGCCACATGCAGGCGCCTGAAAAGCGTGAAGCGCAGCGCGTGCTCGCCTATGAGATCACGAAGATCGTCCACGGCGAAAAAGTGGCCGACAACGTCAAGCACGCCAGCGAGATCCTCTTCGGCGGCGCCTTCACGCCCGAAGACCTCACCGAAGACATGCTCCACACCCTTGCGGCCGAGACTCCCTGCGGCAAAGTCGCCGCTCTGCCTGCGCCGCTTGCCGACGTGCTTGCCGAGGTGGGCGCGTGCAAGAGCAAGGGCGAGGCCAAGCGCCTGATCGCCGGCGGCGGCGTTTCCGTCAACGGCGTGCGCGCTGATGAGAAGACCGTCCTTGAAGAAAAGGACGTCCTCTGCGGCTACTACTCGCTCGTGCGTCTCGGCAAGAAAAAGTACTTCATGGTCGGCCGCGCTTAAATGAGCATCGCCGTCGCCGCTACGGAATTTTTACGCCGCAGCCTCGCACATCCCGACTGGAGAGGAAAGATCCTCTACGGCCTGCTGCGCAGCATCTTTGCCATCGTGCCCATCCGCCGCAGGCTCGTGCTCGATGCCCTTGAAAAAGCCTTTCCCGAACACGATGAAGCGTGGCGCAAGCAGACACTCAAAGGCATCTACAGACATTACAGCTGGATGATCGTCGAGTTCCTCGCCGCCGTCAACGATCCCTCACTCATCGAGAGAATGTTCGTCGAAATCGAAGGGCGCGAGATCATCGACCGGCTGAAAGCCGAAAACAAAGGCTGTTTCATCCTCAGCGGACATTTCGGCAACTGGGAGGTGACCGGCCCATGGTTCCCGCGCCACGGTTATCCGATGGAGCCGGCTGCCCGCGACGCCGATGACCAGTCGTTCGCCGCGCTGATCGAGCGTTATCGCGCGCATCTTGGCGAGCACACGCTCCGCAAGGGCGCGATGAACGTGCGCGGCATGGTGCGCGACGCACAGTCGGGCAAGTGGATCGGCCTTATCGCCGACCAGGACGCCGGCCCCAACGCCGTGCCCGTGACGTTTTTGAACCGCCGCACCACCATGGTCGAAGGCCCGGCCGCGCTGTCGCTGACCGCCAAGGTGCCGCTCATTACGATTTACGGCGTGCGGCTGGGGCCCTTCCGGCACAAGATCCGCATCCTGCCCGCCATCTGCGACGGGACCGAAGGCCGCAGCAAGGAAAACATCGCCGAGTACACAAGGCGCGCCAACGCCGTGCTCGAAGACATGGTCCGTCTGGCTCCGGAACAGTGGTTCTGGTTCCACCGCCGGTGGAAGAACGATCCCGACAGGCCGGGCGTGAAGGCGCAGTAAGGGCAAATTCAAAGCCGGCACGAAGGCATGAAGAAATAACTTTTGATACAAAGCAAGCCGGGAACGCAGAACAAATGCGTTCCCGGCTTGCTTTTTCTAAACGCTTGCAGGTGCAGCTCTTTCACGATCACGCGCTGGAGCAACGCCGAGAAGATCAGCGCAGTGAACGCCGGCGTTTCAGCCGCATTCACCGCGCTGGTTTACTCTGTTCTTCTTTGGGGCGTCGTGTCTGTGGGCCTTTGTGCCGGCTTTGAATTGACTTCACCTTCCAGCGGCTTTCCAGCAGCTGCAAGGCACCTGATGTGACGCTGGTGAGGAACAGGTAGACGAGCGCCACGAAGATGAACGTCTCAAATGAGGCATAGGTGACGCTGCGCACCTGCTGGCCGACCATGGTCA
>JAGAYQ010000031.1 GCA_017940445.1 Pyramidobacter sp.
CCTCGCGCACCATGCCGGTGCGGCTCTTGCAGGCGCGGTCCCAGGCCTGGCGGCTGCCGGAGCCGGCCGTGCGCCCTGCCAGCTTGAGCTGAGCAGCTTCTTCCATCGTCACGTACTGACGCGAGGCTAGCGGATGATTGCGGCTGACGATGAGGACCAGCTCATCGTGAAAGAACGGGATCGTCGTGTAGCCGGGCAGCGCGCGGTCTGAGCCGACTACCGCCAAGTCGGCCTTCTTGAGCGAAAGATCCTCAAGCGCCGACTGTGAGTCGCCCTGCGTGAGCTGAACGCTGACGCCCGGGTGATTCTGGGCGAACTCGACGAGCAGTCCGGGCAGGATGAAGTCGCCGGGGATGGAACTGGCGCTGACGCGCACGGTGCCGTACAGCTCCTGTGAGATCTCGTTGATTTGGATGCGGGCCTGCTTGCGCACATCAAGCATTTTCAGCGCCGCTTTGTAGAGCACTGCACCTTCGGACGTGAGGGTGGAGTGGCGGTGTCCGTTAGCGAACATCGGCGCCCCCATTTCGGATTCGATCCTGGCGACGCGCTTGCTCACAGCAGGCTGTGAAATGCCGAGCGCCGCCGCTGCCGAGGAGATGCTGCCTTTTTCGACGATGCAGACAAAAGTTTCGAGTTCTTTAAAATCCAAGAAGATCAGCTCCCAAAGTAGGCCTTAAAGTGAATTTGATAAGATTATACATCAGTTTGCCTCTTAAGGGTACTTGTCAACAGAAAATATTTGTAGTATAGTTCGGGTAGACTTTTACAACAGGAGGTTGTCAAATGACCCTTGGACTTCGTATCCGTACGCTTCGCAAAGCGCGCAAGATGACGCAGCAGCAGCTGGCCGACGTCACCCAGGTGAGCCGCATTTATATTCAGGCGCTCGAGAGCAACCGCCGCAGCCCGTCGATGAAGCTCCTTCACCGCCTTTCCGAGCAGCTGGGCGTTGAGACGAGCGATCTGCTTGAGGAGTTCCCCCGCGATACCGGCGGCCGTCTTCAGCTGGAGGAGCTGTTTTCCGGTCCCGAGCCTATGGAGATCTGGTACCGCAGCCACAAGCTGAGCGAAAAAGACATGGCCATGGTGCAGCGGCTGATCGAAGCGGCTCTGATGGACTGGGAGGGCGATGGCAAGCGTGCGAAAAAGGGCGCCAAGCGCTGACGCGGAATTCGAATATCCTTCTCCGCCTGAATACATAGAACCGTCGATCCGAAAGGAAGCCGCAGCCTGGCAGGGGATCGACGAGTTCGACGCGCTCGTGCGCCTGGAGGAAATGACAGGGCTCGAGGCCGAAGTCGAACGTGTATACATGAGCCCGGAAATGTGGGGCTTCACGTTTACAAGCCGCGAGCTGAAACGCTGCCGCATCCATCTGAACGAGGAACTGCCGCATTTCTGGCAGCGGTTCGCATTTTTTCACGAGATCCACCATCTTCTCCACGACAGCCGCGGCTGCTATTTCTGGTCACAGACGCAGGCCAACATGAACGGGTTCGAGTATCAGGCCGATCAGTTCGCCTGGGCCGTCCTGATGCCCGAGTGGGAAAGCGGCGAGGTCGAATAAATTGAACAGCGCCTCGTCGCGAATAGCCGGATCTTCCGGCCGCGAATGAGGCGTTTTTTATTATACCAAAATTGAGACTTATCTGCGCGGTGCTCTGCTGGCGCTGTTGGCTTCGTGTGCGCACTCCGAGCTGCGCATCACGATCGGCGGGCGCACGTATACAAGCCGCGTTTTAGGCTCGCCTGAGGAATACTGGGTCGGCAGCGAAAAGCTCGGCGAAGCCCGGCGCCTGTGTATCACGACAGCCAGGGGAAGATCGTCGGCGAAGCCCGCTCCCTGGGGAACTCGATCATCTTTCGCGATGTAAAAGGAAACGAACTCGCGACGCGCATGCCTCTTGGCAACAAGCATATCTACCGCAATGCCGGCGATCAGGCCGCGCCTGTCCCTCCTGAGCCGAAGCCAGCTCCCGCCAGCCGCTGAAACCGCAGGCGTCCTAAAACGCTAAACCGCAAAACACGAAAAAGCCGCCGGAGATTTCCTGCCGGCGGCTTTTTCGTATCGCGTGACGTTGACGAAACGGATTTTTTTGTATAAAATAAATCTGTACAAAAGTTCATTTCAGAGCGATGAGGTGTTTTCAGTGGAAGCGAACAAGTTGCAGGAACTTCTGCGCAGCAATCTGGATTCGATGCCGGCAAAGGCGCGGCGCGTTGTGGAATACCTGCTCACGCACATGCGCGAAGCGGCGTTCATCTCCATCGGCGACGTGGCCGACACGCTGGGCGTGAGCAAGGCGCAGCTTGTGCGCGTGGCGCGCATCCTGGGCTTCAAAGGCTATGCCGAGCTGAAGAGTGCGCTCAAGGAGTCGGTGCTGGAGCAGGTGAACCCCGCAGCGATGCTTGCGCGTGCGATGAGCGAGGAGGGCGACCTGAGCGAACGCATCCGTCAGATGGAGCACGCCAACCTCGAAGACACGTGGAACCGTCTCAAGATCGAAGACGTCCGCGCCTTCTGCGCGCTGGTCAAAAAAGCCAACGGCATCTACTGCGCCGGCTGGAGCATCTCCGGCATGATGGCCGAATGCCTCCACAGCCGCCTGCGCGAGCTGGGACTGCGTGCGCATCAGATGTATCCCGGCTCCGGCTGTCTGACGCTGATCGAGCAGGCGCGCAGCATCCGCCGCGACGACCTCGTGATCGCATTCGATCTGCCCAGCTATTCCGTGCTGCTTACCGAGGCCGTTCAGAAAGCGCACGAGCACGGCGCCCAGATCGTGACGGTCACCGACAGCCCCGCCGCGCCGATCTGCGGCAGCGCCGACCTGTCATTCTTCGTCAGCGACAACAGCCCCACGTTTGGCAGCAGCCTCATCGGTCCGCTGTTTTTGATCCATATCCTCACGTCGAGACTTTCGATCGACCTCGGCGACTCGGCGATGCAGGCTTTGGCCGAGCAGAGTCAGTGCCTGCGCGACGAGCGCCTGTACCACCCCGTGTATACGCTGCGGTATTAGCGGCGGCCGGATTCAGTAACGAAAGCGGGGATACGCTGATCCGTTTGCCCGCGCACAGATACGAATGCTCAAAGAAAACAGAAACGAAAAAACGCGCTCTGCGGGAAGGCTGTTCAGCACTGAACACATCCCCCGCAAGGCGCGTTTTTCTTTTTGTTTGTTTTTGTGCCGGGCCTGAACTGCCTCAGTGTTAGACGAGCGCGCGTTTTTCCAGGTCGACGACAAAGGCGCATTTGACGATCTCGCGGCCCTCGGCGGCGTACTTTTCGGCGTAGCCGCGGGATTCGATCTGCGCCAGGCCGGCCAGACGCCGGGAGTCGACCGTGCGTTCGCCTTTGGCCGTCTTGAACTCGATGACGAACACACGCGGTGGAGTGACCACTTCCACGTCGGACCTTCCGCGCGAACCGTGCACTTCGCCCATCGACTTGATGCCCGCGCCGCGCAGCAGCGCCAGAAAAACAGCTTTGTAAAAGCCCTCGTCAGCCTTGACGAACAGATCATAAGGCATCGAAGCCAGCGCCGCGTTAAACAGCATTTTGACCGTATCAACATCGCCCAACGAAAACGCGCGCCACAGGTCATTGGCCGTTTGGTTGGCGCGGTCGATCCTGTACACCGTGAGCGCGTACATCTCTGACAGCGAATCAAGCACCTCTTTATTGGGGTAGTCAAGCGTCAGCACGTCCTCCTGCAGACTCTCGATCGTCAGATAGCCCGCCTGGAACAAAAAACTCTCCGGCGCGGCCTGCTCGATCTCGTGCGCGGTGATGAACTGCGGGCTGACCTCCGCGTGCCGGAACTTCTCCAGTGAAAACTCGTGATGCGCCTTGAGATAATCGGGAATGAACGACGGCGAGCCCGATTCGTACCAGTAATTGCGGAACTGCCTCTCCTGAAACATCCACAGCGTCGAGAACGGATTATAGACCTTCGTCACCCCGTCGAAGCAGAACCCGTCGTAATAGTCGCGGATCTTGTCAAGCAGCGCCTTCCGCGACATGCCGTGCTTCTGCCCCAGCACGCCGAGCCAGCCGTCGAAATAATGCTCCAGCTCCTCCTGCGTGTAGCCGCAGAGCGCGCCGTACTCTTCCGACATGCTGATGTCGCGCAGATTGTTGATGGCGGAGAACACCCCCATCTTCGTGAACTTGCTGATGCCCGTCAGCAGCACGAAGCGCAGATAATCCTCGCAGCCCTTCACTACAGTGTAGAACGACCGAAGAGAACGCCGCATCGCCTCGGCCATCTCGACATTGTGCAGATTGTCAAGCACCGGCTTGTCGTACTCGTCGATCAGCAGGACAACGGGGCCGCAACTTTTGTACAGCTTGTGGATCAGCTCGTCAAACATTCCCTCCGCGTCCGGTTCAGAGAGGACAACGTTATGATCGTCAGCCGCAAAGCGCAGCTGACGCCCCAGCTTACGCTCAAACTCGGCCGTGTCCCGGCAGCTTCCCGTCAGACTGATATCGACCCGCAGCACCGGGCATGGGTGCTCAGCCTGCCCGGCCACCCAGCCTTCGGCGGCAAGCCCCTTGAACAGCTGAGCTTTGCCGCTGAACATCGCGTCGAGCGTCGAAAGCGTCAGCGACTTGCCGAACCGCCGCGGCCGCGACAGGAAATACCGCCCCGGACCATCGGCGATCTTCATCAGCATCGCCGTTTTATCAACATAGGTAAAGCCGCGCGAGCGCAAACTCTCAAAATTGAAAATCCCCACCGGCAGCGGGGACAGATTATTGTCAGTCATGCGTTCACCTCCCGTGATCCCGTTATAGTGTACCACAGTGAAAGTTTTAATTCAAAGCAAACACAAAGACACAAAGACACAAAGAAAAACGAAATGATACTGTTTTTGAACAGGAATGCAAAGCAAGTGCTGATGAAATCCCATTATGCAGAATTTGACGAGCGCACAGGAAAACATGATAAAATACGTCCTCTCCTGCGAAACGCTGTCCTCGGGGCTTCTCCGGCGTACCGATGCCCGGCTGTGCGATTTTGAGCAGACGTGAAAAACGGGCGGGCACATGGCCCCCCCTGCGGAGCATGTGCATTTTAAGGAAACGCTGTTATGAAGTGACATTTGTCAAGAGATGAAATAAGCCAATCAGAGGGCATATCCAAAGAGCAACAGCAGAAAGCAGAAACCGGCATTGGCCACTCTGTTATACGTGGATTCAGCAAACGCCTTACCGCAGG
>JAGAYQ010000284.1 GCA_017940445.1 Pyramidobacter sp.
CGGCTGCGGACGGACTGACAAAAAAGCTGGGCATCCTGCGCGGCTTCGGCCCTTTTTCTGCCGGAGGACAGAGGCTGGGCCGTCAGGGACTGCCTCTTTTTCGCTATGACGCGCTGAGGGGGATGCAGCCATGAGTAGGGAGCAATGGAATCACCTGGGATGGGCTCTTGCCGTGATTTTTGCGGCTGTCCTGCTGCTTCTGGCGGAGCGCCGCGTGTATCAGACAGCGGCACGACTAAAACGTGAGACGGCCGAACTTCGTCTGGTGAGCGAGCGCGCCCGGCTCAGAAGCGAGGCGCTGAAGGCGGAGATCGAGTTGGCGCGGAAGGAGCGGGCTTTATTCACGGAACTGCCGCTTTCGTTTGGACAAAGCGCAGCCGAGCTGAAAGCCGCGATCGAACAGTGCGCCCTTGCCTGCGGCGTCAGCTGTCTGGTTTCGGCGGCGGCAAAAGAGGATGGTATGCTGATCGTCGAGGCGGCATTTAGGACGTCGCCGGCCAAAACAGCGGCACTGCTGCGCGAGATCATGAGCCGGCGTGAGTTTTTCCTGCCGCAGCGGCTTGAGATCCGCACTCTGGAGCCCGGCGTGGTCTCCGCTGAGGCGGAATTTGCTGCGTTTCTTGAAAAAACGGGGCAATCTACAAAGGAAGAATCCTGATGCTGAGACTGAACGCGTCAAAAAACTGGACAGCCATTCTTTCTGCCGCTGCAGCAGCTGTCGTGATCACAGCGACAGCGTGCTATCAGATTGGACTTTGGACGCCGGAAACGCTTTCTTTCCCTCCGGCGCCGATCGCAGACATCCGGCCGTATCCAAAAGCGGCGGCATTGGCCGCCGAGCTGGAACGGAGAAAGGCCGTTCTGACGGCAGCCGACAGGCTGAACTTTCCTGACGATGCAGAAGATGCGGAAAGCAAAGCCGTGTACGTTCTGCGCCCGGCGCTGAAACTGCGCGGCGTGATCACTTCCGGACGCCGGCGCTGCGCGTCTGTATCCGTGGAAGGCGAGCAAAATGTGCGGATCGTCTTTCAGGGGCAGAGCGTTTCCGGCGTGCTCTTCAGGGAAATATCGCAGGCAGGCGCTCTGTGCCGGTGGCGCGGAGCGGATTTTTTTGTGCCTTTGGAACCGTGAGGTGGACCATGAAAATAAAACAGTTCTTTGTGCTCGAAATAGTCCTTTGCCTGTTTCTCGTTTATTCTGAATCAGCGTCTGCACGTCCCCGGCCGCCGGCGAGGCTCCCTGCGCTGAGCGGGGTATATGCCGAACAGGGCGGGGATTCCATGCTGTTTTTGTATGTGACTGGAAATCGGCTTCCTCGGCCCGAAGTTTTGTTTCGCGGCGAAGAGTGCGTCATGCTGACCTTTAAAGACGTTGATTTTCCCGCGCTGCGCTGGCAGAAGACAATGAACGTGCCGTTGGCGCCTTTTGTCGAAGCTGAGCAGTCAGGGAATGATACGCTTGTGCAGGTGTTTGCCGGCGCGCCGCTTGAGCTGGTCGACGTAAAGGACCTGAAAAACCGTCTGAAGCTGACGTTTCAGAAAAAGAACGTCAGTTCCGGCTTCAGGGCCGGGAGGACGTCCGCTCGAGGCGAGCCGCCGGTATCGATGCGAAAGGTCTCGATCGACGTGATCGACTTCCCTGTGTCTGAGATCCTCAGGCTCCTTGGCGCGCATGCCGACGTCAATATCGTCATCGACGGCTCTGTTTCGCGTGAAGCGCGGATGACGCTGTCGTTTTCCGAAACGCCGTTTCAGGAAGTGTTCGACTATGTGCTCAGGAGTCAGAATCTCGAATACTACCGCAGCGGTCGCACGGTCGTCGTCGGTGTGCGCGGTACAGCCGGCGTCCTGGCGGGGCGGCTGATCACAAAAAGCTATCAGCTTGCCTACGCCGACCCGTCTAAAAGCGCGACGATGGTCAGAGAGCTTGCGGAACTGAATTCGCCCGCGAACAAAGTGATCGTTGACGAACGTCGCCGAACGCTGCTCATCTGCGCAGCTGCCCGCCAGCATGACCGCGTGCGGAGCCTGCTGCAGGAGATCGACGCTCCCGGAACGCAGGTCATGTTCAAGGCCCGTATCATCGAAGTCAGCGAGGAAGCGGGCGACGAACTCGAAGGAGCTGTCAACGCAGTCTACAAATGGTGGTGGGGCAGCTCACAGGGCGGTACGTTATCGACCGGCGCGGCCCGGTACAGCACGAGAGGAAACTCGACCGGCCTGCCGAATCTGGACACGGCCGATCTCCCGGGGACTATCGGCAGCGGCATTGTCGATCTGGCCGGCACGGCGGCAAGGATGCTTGATGTGCGCATCCAGTCGCTCGTGCAGAAAAACGCTGCGAAAGTGCTCGCCAGTCCTACGGTAACGGTGATGGACGGTGAAAAAGCATCGATCAAGCTTGTCGAAAAGCTGAAATACGTTTCCAGACGCGACGACGCGAGAAATCCGACGTACGGCGACGAAGAAGTCGGACCGCGGCTTGAAGTCGGCGTGCGTGTCGGCCGCGATGGTGTGATCACGGCCGATCTTACTCTCGCCACCGGGGAGGTCACGCAGTGGATCCGCGGCGCGCAGGGCGAGCAGATCCCGCAGGTGAATTCCCGCTCTGTGCAGACGAAAGTGCGCGTCCGCAACGGGGAGCCGTTCGTCGTCGGCGGGCTTTTCAAAGAAACACGGTCGCGTTCTCGCCGCGGCGTTCCCGTGCTGAGCAGCATCCCTCTTCTGGGAGCACTTTTTTCCAGCCGCCAGGGGAAAACGTCCCGGTCCCAGGTCGTGATGATATTGATTCCTTCAATTCTGACTGTCGAAGACCTTGCAATCCCCGCGAAAATACTCTAAAATTAAACGCTATAGATTGCGCGTGAATGCGTAACGATTTTCAGGAGGTCATCAGAACCATGGCAGATATCGTCGATACCAGTAAATTTTATCCGGGCATGAAGCTGAAGTGGCAGGGCGGACTTTGGGAAGTCGTCGAGTGCCAG
>JAGAYQ010000285.1 GCA_017940445.1 Pyramidobacter sp.
GCAGAGGGCGAAACGATACGACTTTTTCATGGACAACATCTCGCTTTCATTGGGATCGAGCCAGCGGGGAGTTCTATACCAAACCGCCGTCTTCATATATCAATATACATCAAAAATATTTTTTGTCAAACGTCCTTTTCTGTCTGCTTTTTCCTTAAAACACTCCGAAATACGCGGCGGCGGCGCAGCAGACGCTGAAGCACACCGCGGCGAGGATCAGCTGATTGTACAGCTTGTTGCGGTCGACGCCTTCGGGGGCACCGGCCAGGCAGAGCGCGCCGACGGTGGAAAGCGGGCTGATGACGACGCCGTTGGTGCCGACGATGACGGCCGTGATCAGCTGCATAGCCGTGCCCATCTCGGGATTCTTGGCAATCTCGTTCGCCATGGGGATCAGCGTCGGCATGACGACGCCGGTGCCGCTCGAAACGGCGCCCATGACGCCGGAAAGGGTGATCAGCGCGGGGCGCACGGTAGAAGCGCTCATGTGTGCCTTGAGCAGCTCTTCAAGGTATTTGAAACCGCCGGCTGTGACGACGACGCGCAGCAGCACCGACATGCCGCAGATGAGGATGAGCGTCGCCCAGGGAGTGGCGGCGAAAGCCTTTTTCTGGTCGGCCGCGCCGAGCACGATCAGCACGCCGGCGATGGCAAAGGCCAGAAGCCCCAGATCCTGCTTGAAGCCGACGACGCCGACGAGCAGAGCGGTTACGCCGAGCAGCGTCAGCTTCTGTTTGCCGTCGAACGGCGTCCAGGTCGCAGCTTCGGCGTTCTCCACGCGGGGCAGCGTCAGGCCGCCGAAGAGCACGTAAGCAGCGATCGAGAACACGGTCATGGCGATGGCGAACGGCGCCCAGAGCTGGATGTAGGTATAGCCGGGGATGTTCTGCGCCATGGCGATGCGGTTGGCGACCAGGCCGTTGATAGCCACGGGCGAGAGGCCGCCGGCCATGATGCCGCCCATGGTGACGACCGACATCATCAGCACAGGGATCTTGTTCTGCACAGCCACATAGAGCGCGATGGGCGCGATGACGGCGATGACCAGTCCGCCCGCGCCGATGCCGGAGATGATAGCACCGCCGATGAAGAACACGACGGGCAGCAGCTTGGCGCTGCCGTGGGCAAAATAGGCGATGTTCTTCGCCATGGCTTCAATGGTGCCGTTGACGTTGGCGATGGCAAACAGGAACGTGGTCGAAAGCGCGATGAAGAACACGCCCATCGGCCAGCCCTTGGCATAGATCTCAGCCGGCTTCATCTTCAGCACAAAGATGCCGAAGACGTAGGCAGCCACAAGGGCGATGACGCCGCAGTTCTTCTTGGTGACGGCGGCGAACAGGATCACAGCGAAGAAAACGATCAGAGACACAACAGCAATGTTCATTTTTAGCAACTCCTTATATGGACTCCCCAGGCAGCTCGACGCAGCTCTGGAATCATTTTAATTACTAATTACTCATTACTAATTACTCATTGATTTTAGCGGCGATCAGTTCGCCCATCTCGGTGGTGCCGACTTTTTTGCAGCCTTCGCTGAAGATGTCGGCCGTGCGGTATCCTTCGTCGAGCACGGCATTGACGGCCGTCTCGACGGCGGCGCTCTCTTCCTGCATGGCGAAGCTGTATTTCATCATCATCGCGCCGGAAAGGATCGTGCCGATCGGGTTGACGATCCCCTTGCCGGCGATGTCGGGGGCGGAGCCGTGGATGGGCTCGTACATGCCGCATGACGTTCTGCCCAGGCTGGCCGACGGGATCAGGCCGATCGAGCCGGTGATCATGCTGGCCTCGTCGGAGAGGATGTCGCCGAAAAGGTTCTCGGTGACGATCGTATCGAACTGCGACGGCCTGCGGACGATCTGCATCGCGCAGTTATCGACGAGCATGTCGCGCGCTTCCACGTCGGGATACTCCTTCGCCACGCGGTGGAACACGTCGGTCCACAGCCGCGAGCAGTCGAGCACGTTTGACTTGTCCACGCTCGTCAGCTTTTTGCCGCGCACGCGCGCCGTCTCGAAGCCGACGCGGACGATGCGCTCGATCTCGCTCTCGGAATAGCTCATGATGTCGGTCGCCTGACGCTGCCCGCCGACGACGGCCGTCTCGTGGCGGCCGAAGTAGACGCCGCCGACCAGCTCGCGCACGATCACAAAATCGATGCCTTCGGCGACGATCTCGGGCTTGAGCGGCGAAGCGGCAGCCAGCTGCGGGAACACTCGGGCCGGGCGCAGATTGGCGAAAAGCTCCATGCCGGCCCGCAGGGCCAGCAGGCCGCGCTCCGGGCGCACTTCCTTGGGCACATCGTTGTACTTGGGGCCGCCTACGGCGCCGAGCAGCACGCTGTCGCTGGCGAGGCATTCCTCAAGCGTTTCCTTGGGCAGAGGCACGCCCGTCGCGTCGATGGCCTCGCCGCCCATCAGCACTTTTTTGAAGACGAACTCATGGCCGAACACCTCAGCCGTCTTCTTCATCACCTTGACCGCTTCGCGCACCACTTCGGGCCCGGAGTAGTCGCCTTCGATCACTGCAATCGTTTTTCTCACTTCACACACCCTCCAGACGGATAAAAAAGGCCGGAAGACCCCGCTGTGATGCGGATCTTCCGGCCTTGTTCAAACGATGTCACGCCGCGCTTCAGAAACGCGCGCGCGACGACCTCGGCTCCGGAAGAGATCCGCAGCCAAGTAGCGCGAGACGCAGGTTGTACGCAAACGCTGTATTCATACGCGGTCCCCTCCTTTGCTGAATGAAAACTGCACATATTTTAGCAAGAGAAAATTTTCTGTCAAGTCTGAACGCTCATTTCCAGCCGCCCGAGCACCAGTCGCTTTTTTTGGCGTTCTGACCTGCTGGCTAAAAAACGGAGATATTTTTAGCCCCAAAGGTGCACTTCCGTTCTCCTCATTCGTGAAAAGTTGTGTGAAAAACTGGCCGCGGGATTCTTGCTGGATGTGCCGGCGGTACCTAGAATAACAGCCGTACCGCAACTGGTGCAAAAGACATCACATGGAGGGTCCATCATGAAGAAAATTCTCGCGTTCGTGTTTGTTCTCTGCTTTGCCGCTTCGGCGTTCGCCGCCAAGGTGGACGGCGTTTTCTACACCGCCGAGACGCCCGACGGCTGGACTGCCCAGGTCATCAACCAGGACGAGAACAGCGTCAGCAGCATGCTGAAAGCTCCCGACGACAGCATGGCGTTCGTCGTCAGCGTGCTCAAGGCCGACAAGGACCTGACGGTCAAGGCCGCCGCCGAGCAGTTCGCCGCCATCCACAAAGCTGCCGATCTGAAAAAGATGGAAGGCGAGGGCGAATCCTACGAGTATACGGCCGTGATCGACGGCGTCAAAGCCTACGCCCAGGTCTTCAACATCGACGAGGAGACGATCGGCAACATCACGATCATCGGCGATCATGAGAGCGAGCAGGCCGTGGCGATCTTCAACTCGATCGAGTTCAAGGAGCCCAAATAAGCTCGATCGCGCCATAAAACAAAAGCGGAAAAATTCCCCGCGCGGGAGTTTTTCCGCTTTATTTTGTCTTTAGCCCTTTCAGCGATCATCACTTGGCAGGCGCTTCGCCGCCGGAAACGAGAACGCCGCTTGCCAGCAGGTGCACAAGCAGGCGATTGATGTTCCTGAAGCCCGTCTTCTCCAGCAGCTCGGAGACGATGTTTTTCACCGTGCCGACGGAGACGTTCATCTCGCGGGCGACCTCTTCGCGCTCCAGATTGCGGCCCATCAGCCTCAGCGCTTCGAGCTCGCGGCGCGTGAAGAGCGCATGCCAGGGATTGAGCCGGCGGCAGCTTTCCTCATCGGGGAAGAGCCGATAGCCGTTTTTCACGGCACGCACAGCAGCGATCACCCCGGGGAGACCGGTGTGATCGGCAAATAAAAAGCCGCTGACGCCGTTTTCCATCGCCCGAAGGACCAGCGACGTGTCGTGCAGGAGCGAAAGGATCATGATCTTGCACTCGGAACGCGCGTTCGCCGACTCACGGGCGAACGCGAACAGCTCCTCGGGACTTTCC
>JAGAYQ010000286.1 GCA_017940445.1 Pyramidobacter sp.
CGAGCCCAGACGGTCTTTCTTGCCGCAGGCGGCAAAGACGCACAGGGCCAGGACCAGCAGCGCGGCGCCGGCGCCGACGACAGCGGCGAGCCCTTTGATGTTGTTGAGAGAAGAAGCAAGTTCTTCCATTTTTTGAACACCCGCTTTCAAAAAAGGTCCCTGTTTCGCGAAAGAAACAGGGACCAGCATATTAATCCGTTATCGTGAAAAAACCGCGTGAGCTACTTGAGCATGCCCACCTTGCGAAGCATGTTCGTGGCGGTCTCGATATCGGTCTTGACCTGCTCGGTGAACTTGTCACGGCCCCAGTCGACAGGCTCGATGCCGTCGCGCGTGAGATACTCTCTCCACTCAGGATCGGCGGCGACCTTCTTGTTCAGGTTCTCCCACCAGACGAGCGCTTCTTCGGGAGCGCCCTTCTTGATGGCGAAGCCGCGCCACATGATCTCGTTGTCGAGGCCTTCATAGCCCAGCTCCTTGAACGTGGGCGCGTCGGGGAACTGCGGCAGACGCTCGGCACGGCACAGAGCCAGGATCTTGTAGCCGGGACGTCCGGCCATGTCGGCGGGGTTGCCCACATAGGCGACGCTCTGACCGCTGATCGTGCCCATCATCGCCTCAGGACCGCTCTTGTAGGGCACCCACTTGCCCTTGATGCCCACGGTGTCCCACACCTTGAGCGCCAGGACGTGATCGTTGCCGCCGGGGGCGGGGCCGCTCCACAGCTGGGCGCCGTTCTTGGCCTTGGCGTCGGCGACGACTTTCTCGAAGGTGTTGAACTCGCCCTCGGCCGCGCCGATGATGCACTCAGGATCGCGCATCAGCATGGCGACCCACTCCATGCTCCAGATCAGCTCATCGACGCTCTTCTTTGACGAGATGACCTTGTTCACCACGGCGGTGGTGGGAGCAAAGACGGTATAGCCGTCAGCGGGCTGCTGGAGCACATGTCCCAGGCCCACCAGGCCGCCGGCGCCGGTCACGTTCTCGACCACGAACGTGGCGTCGGTGTACTTGGCTGCGATCGAGATGAACTTGCGGCTGGTCACGTCCATCAGTCCGCCCGGAGCCACGTAGTTGACCACGTGGATGGGACGCTCGGGATAGGCCGCGAACGCGCACGCCGCGCTCAAAGCCATGACGCCTGCCAGCAGGACCACGGAAATACTCTTACGGAACTTCATTGCCAATCTCCTCCTTAAGAATTGAGATACGAATGAAATATCACTGCCGTCTTTCATCGCCTGCAAAGCGCACGGTGCGCGCTTTGCAGAAACGTACTGCAAAAACTCCCCGGAGGGGGAGAGAAAACCGTTATTTCTTGAAGAGCTCATACATCAGCCCGTGACGCAGGCTGCGATCGCTGACGGTCAGTTCATGCGCGCCCGTCAGCTCCAGCACCGCCTTGACGATGCAGGCGCCGGCCAGGATCACGTCGGCGCGCTTGGGCTGAAGGCCGACGATCTCGCGACGCTGATCGAGCGTCTTGGCCGCGTAGTCGGCGATCTGGGCGTTGATGTCGTCAAGCGTCAGCGTCGAGCCCTGGATCACGTCGGGATCGTACTTCGCCATCTTGTGCTTGACGGAGGCCATGCTGGTGACCGTGCCGCCCATGCCGACGAGGAACTTCACCGGGCCGCTGACGCCGCCTTCGGACAGCTCCTTCTTGATCTGAGCCTGCGCCTCGGCCAGCTTTTCAGCCGCCACGGGCATCTGCGACAGATACTGCTCGGTAAAGCGCACCGCGCCCACGTTCAGGCTGAACTTGCGCACGATCTTGCCCGCTGTGCCGAACACGAACTCGGTGCTGCCGCCGCCGGTGTCCATCGTCACCAGGTCGGCGTCGGCCGCGCCCTCGATGCCCGACATCACAGCCACGTAGGAATACTGAGCTTCCTCCTCGCCGGAGAGCACTTTCAGCTCCACGCCGCAGAGCTCCTTCACGCGCGCGATGAACGCCGCGGCGTTTTTCGCCGTGCGCAGCGCCATCGTGCCGACGGCCACGACCTCGTCAGCGCCGGCGGCCTTCGCCTCCGCGGCGAAATTCGCCACGGACTGCGCGTTGCGCTCAAGCGGCTCCGGGCCGATCAGCCCCGTTTCCTTCAGGCCTTCGCCCAGGCGGGCGATGTCGTTGGTGTCCTTGACAACAGTATAGGAGCCGCTGCCGGTCTCCTCCGCCAGGCAGAACTTGATCGAGTTCGTGCCGACGTCGATGATTGCTTTTCTGCGCGCCATCTTATTCCATCCCCACCGATTTCTTCATCGCGTGAATGTAGTTCATGTTGGGCTCGCCCTTCATGCCCAGCTTGCCGACCACCTTCATGATCAGCGCCGGATCTTCGTGCTCGACGCAGACCGTTCTCCAAGGCACGCCGTTGAACTCGGTCTCGGCGACCAGTGGACCAACATGATCCAGCCGTTCTGGGCGCTGCCCGCCCTCGCCGTGGCCGGTCTGAAGGCCAAGGACATCATGGGCTTCATGGTAGTCGTGACGATCGCCACAGGAATCGTGCTCGGCGCAGGTATTTTCGCCTGGGCGCTGTTCATTTGACGCTGATCAGCGATTGACAAGCGCCCGTTCAAAGCAGCACAAAAAACCCCTTCCCGCCCGGGAAGGGGTTTTTTGTGCTGCGTGTCGTGGAAGTTTTTGAATTTCATTTCAAAAAAATGGTCAGACGTCTGAGTTTTTGAAATCGATTTCAAAAACTCCTTGCTGTTTTTGTGCAGCGCGTGGTATTATGAGCACAAGGACGGCAAAGGAGGTGCTTGCATGGACGAGATCGTCAACCGGCCGGAATATCTGAACAGGCTGATCGAATACCGCGGCAGCGATCTGATCAAGGTCATCACCGGCATCCGCCGCTGCGGAAAATCGACGCTGATGGCGCTGTACGCCGACTATCTGCGCGCCCAGGGCGCCGCGGACGAAAACATCATCCGCATGAACCTGGAATCATTGCGCTGGCGTCAGCTTCGCGACGCCTCGTCGCTGTATGACCATCTCGCCGCGCAGATGGGCGGCGAGGGCAAAAAGTATCTGCTTCTTGACGAAGTGCAGGCCGTGCCCGGCTGGGAACGGGCCGTGGAATCACTGCGCCTCGATTTCGACACCGACGTCACCATCACTGGCTCAAACGCTTTCCTCCTCTCGTCCGAGCTTTCGACCCTGCTGTCCGGGCGGTATGTCGAGATACGGATGCTGCCGCTTTCCTTCCGTGAGTTCCTTGATTTTTATGAATTTCCTCCGGACACCTCGCGCGAAGAGCGCTTTGCCCGCTACGTGCAGATCGGCGGCATGCCCGGACTGAGACAGTTCGGAACGAACGTGCCGCGCATGATGGACGCCCTTGAGGGCATCTACTCCACCGTCATCCTCAAAGACGTGATGGCCCGCGGCGGCATTGCCGACCAGACAGCACTGCGCAAGATCGTCCTCTTCCTTTTGGACAATATCGGCAGCCTCGTGTCGCCCGGCAGCATCGGCAAAACGCTCGCCAACGAAAGCGCGTTCGGCGAGGTGCGTGCCCGCCCGCGTTCGCTTGCGCCGCAGACAGTGGAAAAATACATCCAGCTGCTGACCGACGCGTTCATCTTCTACAAGGCCGAGCGCTGGGACGTGCGCGGCAAGCAGCTTTTGAAAACGCTTCACAAACTGTACGCCGCCGATCTGGGCTTCCGCGGCATGCTGCTCGGCTTTCGCGACGCCGACCGCGGGCGCCTGCTGGAAAACGTCGTCTACCTCGAACTGCTGCGGCGCGATTACCGCGTGTTCGTCGGCAAACTGGGCGATGCAGAGATCGATTTCGTCGCCGAAAAGCCCGACCGCAAGCTGTATATCCAGGTGACCGAAAGCATGACCGGCGAAGCCACCCGCGAGCGCGAGCTGAAGCCCCTCCGCACCGTGCCCGATCATTACGAAAAAGTCGTGCTGTCCATGGACCGCGACCCCAACACCTCGTATGAAGGCATCCACTCGCTCAATATCATCGATTTTCTGCTGCGTGAGGGGAGCTTTGCGATCTAGGATCAAATTCAAAGCCACCACGAAGGCACGAAGACACAAAGGGACACGAAGAAAAAGAACATAAAACCCCGCTTCGGGACCGGATTTGTTTGGTCCCGAAGCGGGGTTTTTCGTGCAGAGTGTCGCGGAAGTTTTTGAATTTCATTTCAAAAAATCGATCGGGCGGCAGAGTTTTTGAAATTGATTTCAAAAAATCCGGCTTGATTGCATCGTCGGGGTGATACCATGTGCCCGCCCTTTTTTCCCTCTGCTCGAAATCGTAGAGCCGGGCGGCCACGCGGGGCCCTAAAGGACGAGCTACGCGTCGCCGCCCCTACGACATGTTTGC
>JAGAYQ010000287.1 GCA_017940445.1 Pyramidobacter sp.
GGTCGGCAATGCCGAAGTTCTTCGCGGCGGCGTGCGCAAGATCAGCCGAAAACGGCGGTCCCGACGGCTCCAGCGCGACGACGCCCTTGACCTGTTCGGGGAATGCGTCGGCGATCAGCCAGCCGAACGGCCCCGCCTGCGAGTGCGTCAGCAGCACTGCCGGCCCGGTGCGGTCGAGCAGATCGCCTGCGGCGGCGAGCACGCGCTCCTGCGAGGCTTTGTTGCTGTTCAGGTATTCGACCTGCGACAGCAAAAACTGGCGCTCGGCCTCGTCGCCCTGCGGCCACTGCGTGTGCAGCTTCGACTGCGGCCAGCCGCCCTGCGAGCCGATGAAGCGCTTTTTCAGGTCTTCGAACGAATGCCGCATCCGCGGTCCGTCGTCCTCTTCGTGGTAGGCGGAACGTCCGCGCGCCGGCTGCTCGGCCAGATACACGATCCAGCCCTGTGAGACGAACCAGTCGGCCCAGCCCATCCTTCCGTCGGGCGTGTTCAGCCAGTTGACGTTGGTCTGGCCTGCGCCGTGGAACATGATGATGGGCCAGGGATGGCGGATCGTTTTCGGCACGTACATCTCGACGAACATCTGTCCGTGCGCGCGTGTTCTGCCGTCCGCGGAGGCGAAGCTGCCGCCGGCGTAAAAGACGCCCCGCGAGCCGAGCGCGCTCTGATCCGTTCCCTGCATCGCTGTTTTGGGGATTCTCATCATTTGCTCCCTCGTTTCTTCTGTGAATGATCCGAGTGTACCTTTGAAGACCAGTCGTGTAAAATATCAAAATAAATGCCAGGCATAGCGAAACATCTATGACTGGCATCGGTAGCGCGCAGCGATATAAAAACGGCGCTCCGCCTCGAAAGATGGAGCGCCGCGCGCAAAAGCTGCGGTCGTTTACACTTTTTTTGCCGCCGGGGCAATCTCGGCGTAGCCGTTCCAAGCGAACAGCGCTTCTTCGTTCGCATCGCCGTACACGTTTTTCACGGTGCAGATGTACAGATAGTGGTCGCCAACTTCGATAAAGTCCTTGAGTTCGCACTGAATGGCGACGCGGCTGTGAACAGGCACGCGGATCGCGCAGCCGTCGAGCTCGGTCAGCTCGACGCCGAACGTTGCGGCCTTGTCGGTGTCGCGGCCCGTCGTGCTGCCGCAGGAAACGGCCTGCGAGGCCAGCGCCGCGCCGGGAACGGTGACGACGACTTCTTTCGTCTCGCGCACGCATTCGCCGCTGTATGATGTTTTTGCCATCGCGAAAGCGATCATCGACGGGTTGAACGACAGGTAATTCCACCACGACACCGTGGCCAGGTTGGTGCCGCCGTCGGGACGCAGCGTGCAGACGAGCGTGACAGGGTTGGGCGAGGTGAGGCGGCTTGCCGCCGGAAGCGTGATCTTTTTCATGAGTGAGACTCCCTTTCGTAAAAAATGCGGCGCACTGTCATTTTTGGGCGCTGCCTGAAATACGCCGATATTCTAGCGGAGAAATTATTCGGCCGCAAGTCCCCGCGCCGGGGCAAGTCTCTTACCTCGACGCCAGTCCCCAGCTAAGATCGAAGCGGGCGTCGAGCCTGCCTCACTAAAGGAGTTGATGCGATGAACGCGAAGATCCTTCCCGCCGGCGAGTCATGTCTGTTTGTCGAGTTCGGCGAAATCGTCAGCCGCGAGCTGAATGCCCGCGTGACGGCGTTGAAAGCGGCTCTGGAGGCGGCCCCTCTGCCCGGTGTGACTGAGCTGGTGCCGACATACCGCTCGCTGGCGGTGAATTTTGATCCGCTCACAGTCGATCTGGCGGCGCTGAAGGCGCGGCTGAAGGACGAAGCCGCGGCGCTTGGCGAATGCGAGGCGCAAAGCGGCGTGACGGTGCGCGTGCCGGCCTGCTTCGGCGGCGAATACGGCCCCGACCTCGCGGACGTGGCCGCGCACTGCGGACTTGACGAAGATGAAGTGGTGCGGCGCTACTGCGCTTCGCCGCTGTACTGCTACATGAACGGCTTCACGCCGGGCTTTCCCTACCTGGGCGGCATGGACGAGTCGCTGACTACGCCGCGGCTGACCTCGCCGCGCACGGCGATCCCGGCCGGCAGCGTGGCGATCGGCGGAGCGCAGGCGGGCGCGTATTCGCTCGCCAGTCCCGGCGGCTGGCGCATCATCGGAC
>JAGAYQ010000288.1 GCA_017940445.1 Pyramidobacter sp.
CGAGGTTCCACCCATACACGCCGGGAATGGAGACGTCGGCGGTGTGTGGCGGGGGAGGCGGCTCGGGAGCCGCGGCTGGCTCGGCAGAGACGACTGGCGGAGGTTCGGCTGGCACTGCGGCAGGCGCAGGCGGCTGAACGGCCGGAGCCTGCGCCGCGGTTTGTCCGGGCGGCATGAGAACGCCGAAGTGTCGCACGGCCCACACGGCGGAGATGCCGCAGATGCCCGCGAACAAGGAGAGCGCAAAGACGGCGCCCAGCACGGTGAGTATTCGTTTGATCGCGTTCATGTCATCCCGCCTTTCATGTGCGATTGATGAAATGCTTACGTAGTTACAATACGGACAATTCTATTCAATTTTACAGCTTGCGCTGGATGTTGTAAAGGGTGATTTGATATACAACCGCGATTTGGTGTCTGGCGCTGAAAGTTTTTTGTTCATAAAATTCGTTTATGGAATGTATGGATGCGATGCAGGCATAAGGGGATTTTTGGCCGCGATGCGGGGTTGATGAAAGAAGAGTTCTATCATATCCTGAAGAAAGAACGCAAAAAAGCTCCCGGACGCGAATGTCCGGGAGCTTTTTGTGTGCTGTGCGAACGTTACTTGAGCGCGTCGATGACGGCCTTGATGGCATCGACGGCGTCAGCGGGCAGCTTGTCTACGCCGCCGTTGAACGTCTCGCGCGAGGTGACGAACTCGAGGCGGTCGGCCATGCGCTTGGCAAGGGCTTCGGCGTAGGCGGGGTCCTTGGTGTCGACGGTGAAGCCTTCGACGGGCAGGTACTCGATGCCGGGGATATTGCCGAAGGGCTTGAACTGTGCGGTGCCGTCGACGACGGCTTCGAGCGCGGCGAAGGTGTTCTCCTTGGTGACTTTCTTGCCCATGAACTCGCCGGTGTTGAGGATGTAGCAGTCAACGCCGTCTTCGATGAGTTTCTTGAATCTCTCGTAATCCATGGCGAGCGGGTAGGTGCGGAAGGGGTTGGCGTAGCTCTCGATGACGAGGGCGTTGGGATCGACGCCCTTGGCGAGCTGCTCGGCGGTGGTGCGCTTGGTGGCGAGGGTGGCACCCATGACGGAGGCCAGCGAGGCGCCGGTCAGCTTGAGCATGGGAGGCAGGGTGGGGTCTTTCATCAGCCAGCAGATGGCGTTGAGGGGCTCGTCGATGCGGTCGACGCGGTTGGCCGTCCACAGTCTCGACTTGATGGCGCGTCCGTTGCCGGACCTCACGTCTTCGGTGACGGCCAGCAGCTTGCCGTCGGCATCTTCGGTAACGCCGCAGTTCTGGACGGTGAGCAGGTACTTATTGGCGTCGCAGCCGATGGGGTAGTCCTGGAGCTTGTCGAAGTAGGTGGGCTCCATGGCGATGGCGTACTTGTCCTTGACGTTGACGACAAAAGCGTCATCGTGCAGGACCATGATGTCATACTTGCCGTCGTGCTTGGCGTGGGTGATGGTGGACTTGCCGCTTCCGGAGAGGCCGAACACGGCGAGGACGAACTTGCTGCCGTCCTTCTTGGTGAAGCGCTTCAGGCCGCCGTGGCAGGAGGCGTAGCCGTGGCGCGCGGCAGTGCCCCAGCCGAGGGTGAGGGTCCCCTTCTTGAGCTCGCCGAAGTAGCGCATGCCAAGGATGGCGGCACAGTTCTGCTCGGGCGAGAAGAAGGCCAGGCCGAGCGGGAAGTCGGGGTGCGTCCAGTAGGGATCGGCGTAGACGAGGATGTTGCCTTCGCCCTCGATGACGCGCGAGCTGCGGTAGAAAGCGCGCACTTCGGGCGTCATGAACTGGAAGTTGAGCATCCAGTTGAGCAGGTTGTTCTCGAAGCCCTCGGGGATCATCAGCTTGGCGCGGACGGTGAAGTCCTTGTCAAGACCGACGACGGCCTCGGCGGAGTAGAAGGTGCGGAAGCGGGCGCCGTAAACGGCCTCGCGCAGGATCTTGCACAGATCGGCCGTGTTGACGCCGGGAACGCCGACGATGCGGCGGGCAGCCGCGGCGCGGCCGACGATGCCGCCGTCGTTGAAAAGCAGCACATGCGAATCCTTGGGAAGTCCCTGGATCTCGGGCTCGTAGATGGGCATACCGGTCAGCTCGACGGTGCCGGGGCTGCGGCGGGCCAGCTCGTAGGCTTCTTCAACGCTGCCGACTTTGATCACGTTGTTGCCGTAGAACTGCGTCTCGACGATGGTGCGTACGGGCAGGTTGTTAACTTTCTTAAAGACTTCCGGATTGCCGTAATGCTCAAGTTCGACCATTTTGCAAAAACTCCTCTCGAAGACAGAAAGATTGTTCGCCGTGCCACAATGCGCGGCGTCGTTGCTTGATGTACAGTTTGAGTATAGAACAGGTGGAAAAAAAGTCAATCGAAATTTATAAAGAAATGCAGAAAAACATTCAGGCGGAATAAAAACCGGAGCGTTCCATTCGTAGATCAGTACGCCGCCAGCAGCGTGCGGAAGTAGTCTGTGAGAAAGTCGATGAACAGGCGCGTCTGGTCGCTGAGCTGATCGCGGTCGTCTGAGGTGATGTAGATATTGCGGTGACAGACGGGGTCGGACAGATGGATGAGCTTGGCCTTGTCGGTCGCCAGCTTTCCCCAGGTGGCTTCCGGCCACAGCGACACGCCCAGACCGGCGGCGACGAGCCCGCGGATCGTGCTCGGGTTGTCGCTCTCAAAGCTGGCGTGAGGCGTGAAACCGGCCGATTCAAAAATGTGATCGGCGATCTCGCGCATCGAGGCGCGCTTGCCGAGCATGATGAAGTTCTCGTCGCGCAGTTCTTCGAGGCGGACGGAGTCCTTGAGGGCCAGGTGCGACTGCATGGGCACGGCCAGCAGGATCTCCTCGCTGAGGATGAGCCTGCCGTTCTCCGGCGGCGAGCCGGGCAGGGCGCTGCGCAGGCAGAGATCGCACTTGGTGGTGCGGGCGCTCTGGATGATCTGGAAATCGATAAAAGGATGGATGTTCTTGAATCTGAGGAGGATGTCCGGCAGCAGCGATGACGCCGCGAGGACGTTGAAGACGATCGTCGAGCGGGAATGGCCGGCGACGACCTTCAGGTCCTTAGACAGGTTGTCGAGGATGCTCATGATCGGCTCGAGCTTGCGCTTCAGCGCCATGCCGGCTTCGTTGAGCTGCACGCGCTTGCCGCGCCGCTGGAACAGCGGCACGTCGAGCTCCTTTTCCAGCGACAGCACGGCCTTGCTGATCGAAGGCTGCGAGATGTAGAGTTCTTCCGCCGCCTTGGAAAAGTTCTCATACTTGGCGACGGTCATGAAATACCGCAGATGAAACAGCTCCAAAAGCATCACCTCTTATAGCTAAAATCTATAAACGTATTGTACCGCACCGCAGGCAAAAGCGCAACGTGCCCGCGTGTACAAACGAACAAAAGAGAAAGAATGGAGGGGCCAGCGCGTTTTGTCGGCTTTATCCCAAGCCGCAGTTCATTTTTGCGCTGCAAAAATGCGCCGCAAATGAAGCGCAAAATTTTGCGTTGCATTTGCGGCGCGGAAATGATACGATTGAGGCGAAATACGTTTCAGACAGATGCCCGGAGGAGGGAGGAGAAAGTGTCATGCAGTCTCGTGAGAACAGAACGTTGGAATACAAGGAGCGTTTTACGAGCACGTTTCTCAAGACGGTCAGCGCATTTGCCAATTACGGCGGCGGAACGGTCATTTTCGGCGTAGCAGACGACGGCCGCCCTGTTGGTCTGGATGATCCTGAACAGACGTGTCTCGATATCGAAAACAGTGTCAACGATAATCTCAGCCCCGTGCCTCCCTGCTCATTTGAGCTCGACAGTTCGCGGAAGCTCGTGACACTGAAAGTGGACGAAGGTCCGGATAAGCCCTATCTATACAAGGGGAAGGCATGGAGGCGCATCGATACGGCAACGGTCGAAGTCAGCAGTCTTGAGCTGAATCGCCTTATCCTCGAAGGATCGAACCGCAATTATGAGGATTTGCCTGCTTTGAGTGCGGATTTGACATTTCGGGTCTTGGAGGACAAGCTTCGGCAGGCGCTTGGAATCAGTGCGCTCTCGCGTGATGTGATGAAGACGCTTGGGCTGTATACGGATGCCGGCGGCAGCAACCGGGCCGCAGAGCTGCTGGCTGACAGCAATGAATTTCCAGGTGTCGATCTGGTTCGTTTCGGCGCTTCCATCGATGAACTGCGCGACCGTGAAGTGCATGAGCACGAATCGGTCCTTTTGCAGTACGACCACGCGCTGGCGCTGTTCCGCAAATATTATCAATATGAGAAGATCGAAGGTTCGGAGCGGACGCTTGCTGAACTGATCCCTGAAAAAGCGTTTCGCGAGGCGCTTGCCAATGCGCTCGTACATCGTGCGTGGGATGTTCCGGCTGCTGTCCGTGTGGCGATGTATGACGATCGTGTCGAAATCACCTCGCCGGGGGGACTGCCTCCTGGCTTATCAGAAGACGAATATCTGCACAGTCAGATTTCTGTCCTGCGAAATCCACGGCTGGCAAATGTGCTGTTCCGCTTGGGGCTGGTCGAAAAGTTCGGCACAGGCATACGGCGCATTCAAAGCGCGTATGTCGGCTTGCTTGTCAGTCCCGTGTTCAGTGCTTATGCAGAGTCAGTGGCGGTGTCGCTCCCGGTTGTGAATGCTCTTCCCGAGCTGGATGGAGATGAACGGCATGTGTACGGTGCCCTTTTCAGAGGCCGTATTTTTACCCGGGGTGAGATCGAGCGGGCATCTGGATTCGGCAAAGCAAAACTGCTTCGCGTGCTGACTCGTCTGGAAGAGAAAAAAGTTGTCGAAAGATTGGGCCGCGGGCGAGGAACGAGGTATAGACTCCGCTGAAGATAATGCAAAAAATGCACCGCAAATGAAGCGCAAAGTTTTGCGTTGCATTTGCGGCGCGGAAATGATTCGTAAAACTTACGGGCGTATCGGTGCATATGGTACAAGAGCAAAAGCGCAAAAAGAACCTCCGGTGGGATGGACTGTTCCCGGCGGAGGTGCTTTTTGTGCTTTTTTTGATGATGTATCATCCCCACACCCTGAACGGCTCGGGGCGGAGGCCGACGCTTTCGCACAGGGCTTCGGCTTCGGCGAAATGACCGCAGAGGGTGTCGGCGCGATGGCTGTCGCTGGAGAGCACGACATGGC